>JAJZNH010000239.1 GCA_021811745.1 Acidobacteriota bacterium | reverse complement strand
GAATTGCCAGCACTCCTCAGCGATCCGCTTGTGCACACGGCTGGGGAGGCTGAACACGAGGGCGAATCGCCCTCCACCTCGGGGCAAATTCAGCGCCACCCACATTATTCAGGAGAAGGGCGATGCTGAGGTGTGATGTGGATCACGGGAGGGGTTGCGCAGGATCAATCGAAACGAAATGCGGGAGCCATCTGCTCCCGCATTTCGAGGTTGATGCTCGCTCTTTCAGTTCAGCGCGTGATGTCGATGTGCAAGGGAAGATTGCGCGAGGAATCGCCGGCCGTGATGGTGTACGTTCCCGGCGCAACCTTCCAGTTGTGATCCGGCGTTGACCAATACGAGAATGCGCGCGGCTGAAGCGTAAACTCCAACTGCTGCGATGCGCCCGGATCCAACTGGACCTTGGCATAGCCGCGCAATTGCGTCGGCGGTTCGCCGGCATCGCGGGGATAGCCCACGTAAATCTGCGCAACTTCGGCGCCGGTGCGCTTGCCGGTGTTGGTAACGGTCACGTGCACGGCTACCGATCCATCGGGATTGGGCGTTGCGGAGAGATTTGAGAACGAGAACTGTGTGTAGCTCAAACCGAATCCAAAGGGAAAGAGCGGCGTCTTTTGCTCGGCATCGAACCAGCGATAGCCGACTTTAAGACCTTCGCTGTAATGCTCCACGCCATTGATACCGGGATATTGGTCGGGTGTGGAGGCGGGCACCACCGCATCGCTGGGCGGGAAGGTGATTGGCAGCTTGCCGGAGGGATTCACGTCGCCAGCCAGCACGCGCGCAATGGCCGTGCCGCCCTCCTCGCCAGGGAACCACGCTTCGACGACCGCGGCCACATCGTTGATCCAAGGCATGAGCACAGGCTCGCCGGTTTGCAGCACGACGATGGTGTTTGGATTCGCTTTGGCGACAGCTTCAATGAGCTGATCCTCCGCGCCGGGCAGCGCGAGCGAGGCGCGGTCCCAGCCTTCGTGCGCCCATGCTCCCGCGAATACGACGGCCACGCTTGCCTTCTGCGCTGCCGCGACGGCCTGGGCGATTCCCGGTGGATCGACTCCCTGCGGCAGCTGCCAGAAGACGCGGGCAACGCCGCGGCCATTGGAGATGTACTCGGCGCGCAGTTCGTAGGTATGGTTTGCATCCAGATGCACGGTCGCAGTGCCGGGCGTGAACGCGGAGTCCTTCTGCGATTGATCGATCATCAGCTTTCCGTCGAGGTAGAGCCGCATCTTGCCCCACATCTCGGTGCCGAGCGTGTAGTCGCCGGTGGCGGGCGGGGTAAGTTCCGCGGTCCACCGCAGCGAGAAGTGGTTGGAGAGGCCGGGAATTGGGCCACCGAACTCCGAGAGCGTCTCCGGAATGCGCACCACGCGCGTGATCATCGGCTTGCCGGAAAGATCGGTGTTGTCAAAGTATTCCGCCAGCACCCCGTGCTGATCGGCGGCCGCGTGTGGAGGCGCAAGCACTGAGTTGTCGATGGTCTCGCGCGGATCGATGAAGCCGGGCCCGCCCACCGGCGCAAACTGGATTCGACCGAAGCCAAACCGTGTGCGCATTGCCTGAAGCGGAGTGATCTTGTGCAGCGCCAGGACGTACGCAGCGCCGCCGCCCTCCATCAGCGAGTCGGCATCCGGGCCGATGACCGCGATCGAGCCGGTTCCGGAGGGGTCCAGCGGGAGGATGTTCTTTTCGTTGCGCAGCAGGACGATGCTGTGCTCTTCGAGCTTCTCGGCGATGGCGCCGTCGGCCTGCTCGGGAATGGGCGACATGGTGGCCGGCTCATCGAAGAGGCCGAGGCGGATCATGGTCGCGTAACGATGCACAAGGAACGCATCAATGGTGGAGACCGGAATCTGGCCGCTTTGCACCTGTGCCTGAAATGCGGCGTTGTAGGTTCTGCCCGTAGGCATCTCCAGGTCAAGGCCGGCCGCGGCGTCAGCAGGCCCGTCGTGGGCCGCGCCAAAGTCGGAGACGACAAAGCCGTCAAAGTGCCAGTCGTTGCGCAACACGTCGGTCAGCAGAAACTTGTTTTGGCAGGCGTATTCGCCGTTGACCTTGTTGTAGGAGCACATCACTGATCCGGCGTGAGCCGAATGGATCGCTTCTTCAAATGCCGGAAAATAAATCTCGCGCATGGTGCGCTCATCGGCAACGGCGCTCACCGTTTGACGGTCCACTTCCTGGTTATTGAGCGCGAAGTGCTTGATGTTGGCGATCACATGCTGGCTCTGAATACCGTCAACATTGGCCACGGCCAGCTCGCCCGTCAGGAACGGGTCCTCGCCGTAAGCCTCAAAAGTGCGGCCGGCAACGGGGATGCGGGCGATGTTGATGGTAGGGCCCTCGATCATCTTGCGCCCGATGTCCAGAAACTCGTCGGCAACCACCACGCCGTAGTCACGCGCATCGGCACGATCCCACGATGCGGCCACTGCAATGGCAGCAGGGAAGGCCGTGGCATGCGGCTGCACGCGGCCGGCCGGCCCAATACCCGCCGGGCCGTTGGCCATGGGCAGCGGAGGAACACCGAGACGCGGAACGCCGTCAACCCAGCGAAAGTGCTCGCCCGATGAGCTGCCGTGAATCTGCGAGATCTTTTCGTCGAGCGTCATCTGCTTGACGATGGACTCGGCGCGCTGTTCCGGAGTGAGAGTCTGCGCCGGGGCCGGACTTGGCGCCGCAGGCTGGTTCTGCGCGGGAACCGCGTTTTGCGCTGGGCAAAACGCCCCGCCAACAAGGAAAAGAAGAGAAAGTGAGAGGGCCTGCCTCAAACCGGCTTTCACGACGTTTTGCAAGTTTCCACTCCTCATGATCACGTGCAGCCTCCTGCATCCGGTCTCAGAATCGTTGCCTCGGCTCAAGCATTCCCTTCAGGCCATCCGCACGCTCTTCCGCGCTTGCT
>JAJZNH010000985.1 GCA_021811745.1 Acidobacteriota bacterium | reverse complement strand
AATGATCGTCCCATCCCGTAGCCAGGATGCAGGTGTTGCGGCGGTAGCGGTCAAGATACCAGGGATCGCTCAAATCAGGCAGATAGTGAGTAGGGAAGTTGAAGTAGCAGTTGATGTCATAGTAGCCATCGAGAAAGCTGGAGAGATCGAAGGCGCCCGAGAGTGAGACGGATCCCGTAAAAATGTCCGGATGGCGAAGGGCCATGTTCACGGCGTGATAACCGCCGAAGCTGCAACCCACTGCGAGCGGCCGCGCATCGCTGTTTTTGAGGCGCACCAGGGGTATGACCTCGTTGAGCAGGTAGTCCTCGTACTGCATATGCCGCGCGATGCGGCGCCGCGGCGGAATCTGCCTGTTGTACCAGCTTTCATGGTTGATTGCATCGATGCAGTAGACCTGCAAAAGGCCGGCTTCGATTTTGTCCGCAAGCGCGGCAATCATGCCGCGGTCTTCAAGCTCATAAAAGCGCCCGCCCGAGGTGGGAAACGCCAGCGCCGGCTGCCCCGCATGCCCAAAAACCAGAAGCTCCATCTCCCGGCCGAGCCGGCTCGAATACCATTTGTGATACTCACGGACCATGAGTGTTA
Organism: Acidobacteriota bacterium; assembly: GCA_021811745.1. The sequence goes on along the minus strand of JAJZNH010000985.1, from coordinate 2,322 downwards.
CACACTCCGCGGGGGATTTTTACTCCACCGTCACTGATTTGGCCAGGTTTCTGGGCTGATCTACATCGCAGCCGCGGCGAATGGCGATGTAGTACGCCAGCAGTTGCAGCGGCACAATCTCAATCAGCGGGCTCAGCAGTTCGATTGCGTGCGGGATGTGGATGACGTGCTCGACCAGGCCGCCGATGGTGGTGTCGCCCTCGGTGGCCACGGCGATCACACGGCCGCTGCGCGCGGTCACTTCCTGAATGTTCGAGAGCGTCTTCTCGTAGCGCAGACGCGAGGCGGGATCGGCCTCGTCGCGCGTGGCCAGTACCACCACCGGCAAGGTCTCGTCGATCAGCGCATTGGGTCCGTGCTTCATCTCGCCGGCGGGGTAGCCCTCGGCATGGATGTAGGAGATCTCCTTGAGCTTGAGCGCACCTTCCAGAGCGATGGGGAAGTGGATGCCGCGGCCCAGGTAGAGAAAGTCGCGAGCGGTGGAGAAATCCCTGGCGAGCTGCTCGCACTGCGACGAGCAGGTGCGCAACACCTCCTCCATCTGGGCCGGCACGCGGCTCAACTGCGTGATCAGCTCGATCGACTGTGCTGCGTCGAGCTTGCCGCGCAGTTGGCCCAGCTTCAGTGCCAGCATGAACAGCGCTGTGAGCTGCGAGGTAAAGGCCTTGGTGGAGGCTACGCCGATCTCCGGGCCGGCGTGGGTGTAAATGGAGCCGTGAGCCTCGCGGGCCACCATGGCGCCTACCACGTTGCAGATGGCCACGGTTTTCGAGCCAAGGGCCTTCATCTCGCGCTGCGCGGCCAGCGTGTCGGCGGTCTCGCCGGATTGCGTGATGAGCAACCCCAGAGCGTCCGGCCCGCCGATGGGATCGCGATAGCGGTATTCGCTGGCGTAGTCCACGTCAACCGGCACGCGCGCCAGCCGCTCGATCATGTATTTGCCGGTGAGCGCGGCGTGCCAACTAGTGCCGCAGGCGGCAATGTTGATGCTTTCCGCGGTGGCGAGATCCTTGTCGGCGATTTCCATTTCGCCCAGGAAGACCTTGCCGGAGTCGAGCGAGACGCGGCCCATCGTGGTGTCGGTGACGGCCCGCGGCTGCTCCCAGATTTCCTTGAGCATGAAGTGCTTGTAGCCGCCCTTTTCCGCCTGGATGGGGTCCCACTGAATGCGCGTCAGCTCGCGCTGGATGGGGTTGCCGTCAAAGTCGGTGAGCTTGACGCCGGCTGGGGTCAGGATCGCCATGTCGCCATCGGCCAGGAAGTAAATGTTGCGCGTGTGGTGCAGAATTCCGGGCACATCGGAGGCGACAAAGGACTCGCCTTCGCCCACGCCGATCACCACCGGCGGCCCCTGGCGGGCAGCGATGATCTTGTCGGGCTCGGCGGCCGAAAGCACGCCCAGCGCAAAGGCGCCCGTCAGCCGCCTGGCCGCGCGGCGCACAGCGGCTTCGAGCGGTACCGGATCGCCGTCTGCGTCGGCGCTCTTCTGCACCTGCTCGATCAGGTGGGCGATGATCTCGGTGTCGGTTTCGGTGACGAACTTGTGGCCCTGATCGATGAGTTCGCGCTTCAGATCAAGGTAGTTCTCCACAATGCCGTTGTGGACCACTACGATGCGGCCGGAGCAGTCGCGGTGCGGGTGCGCATTCTCTTCGGTGGGACGGCCGTGTGTGGCCCAGCGCGTGTGGCCGATGCCGTAGGTGCCGTCCAGCGGATGGTTACGCAGCACCTCTTCCAGGTTGGTCAGCTTGCCCGGGGCGCGAAAGACCCCGAGCGTGGGGTGGCCAGGACCGCCGACAGCGATGCCTGCGGAATCATAACCGCGGTATTCAAGGCGTCGCAGTCCCTCGACGATGACTGGAACCACTTTCTTTGGTCCGACATAACCGACTATTCCGCACATAGAACGATTCTATGCGAAGACGGAGAGGCGGGAGCCAAGCGGCCGGCCGCGCCATCGCTCAGTTCCCCGGCCGGCTCAGACACAAACGCGCATCCCGCCGGGGCAGGATGCGCGTTGCAAAGAGGTTCGGATGACGAAGTGCGGAGCAGCGCTTATCGCCCGTAGTGCTCGGCATTCTTCTGCGCATAATGGGCCCACTTTTCCGGCAGGTCATCGAGCGCAAAGATGGCCGAAACCGGACACGCCGGCACACACGCGCCGCAATCGATGCACTCGACCGGGTCAATGAACAACTGGTCGGTCTCGGCGAAGCCGTCTTCGTCCTTCTTGGGGTGGATGCAATCGACTGGACAGGCGTCCACACAGGCGGTGTCCTTGGTGCCGATACAGGGTTCTGCAATCACATAAGCCATCTGGAA
>JAJZNH010000548.1 GCA_021811745.1 Acidobacteriota bacterium | reverse complement strand
AATGGAACTCGCTCTTCTCAGAGCGATTCGTCCGAGCAGCGCATCGAAGAGGCAATGAATCGCCTGCAGCAGGCCACCGGCATGATGAAGCGGAACAGCAACCCGCAGCAGGGCGCGGAAGACGCGCGCGCCGCAGCGGAGCGTCTGCGCGAAGCGCAGAGGCTGCTAGCCGGGACCGAGCAGCAGATGGCCGGCAACCGCGTGGATTCGATGGCGCGCGAAGCGGGCCAACTCGCGCAGGAGGAGCGCTCGCAGGCATCGCGCATCGATCAACTGGCTCACGCCGGCGAGCAGCGCGGCGCCGGCTCCAACAATTCGAACTCAAATAGTCTCGACACCATGATGTCGCTGCTGCACCAGCGCGACCAGCTCGCGGCCGATCGCCAGCAGCTTTCCGACAGCCTTTCCAAGCTCGAACGGGAGATGCGCAACGCGGCGCGGGATATGGCTCCGGACCAGCCGGAGGTTGCGAAGCAACTGCGCGATGCGCTGAACCAGATGGACGACACGCAGCTGGGCATGTATGCGCAGCGCACGGCCGACTGGCTGCGCAGCGGCATTAATCCCAATTCGAATGGCACCGAGAGCCAGGTGGCGCGCGGACTTTCACAATTGAGCAATCAGTTGCAGCAGGCGCAGCGGGCGATGGCGAATGCAAAACCGGGCACAGGAAATCCGGTACAGCGCGGCGCGGGAGCTGGTGACCAGACTGGCGCGCTCAACCAAGACGCGCTCAACCAGGTGGAGCGATTGCGCAGCCAGCTTGAGGCCATGGCGCGTGCGCAGCAGGGTGCGAACGGAAATCAGTTCAGCGGCGACCGTTTGAGCCGCAATGGGCAATCGCGCGGCTGGAACAATGGGCAGACATCGCTCAGCCGCAACGGATCACCCAGCAACGGCAAGGGCGCCGGCGGGCCGGTTGGGATTCCAACGCACGATGGTCAGCCCGGCGACGTGCGCAACGGCGGCGTGAGCGGGGACACGCGCAGAGGCGGTGGAGGCTGGAATGGCACGGTGTGGGGCAACTACGACACCGGCAACAACAGCCCGCGCGCGCGCGGTGCCCAGCAGCCAGTGCCGACCGACGCATCTGGAAATCCCACCGATACTGAGCAGAGCTTCGACCAGGAGATGCGGACACTGCGGCAACTGCGTCAGGCGGTGGGCGGCGATCCTGACGCTGCCAAGCAACTGGAACAGATCACGCGGCAGATGCGGCTGCTCGATCCAAAGCGCTTTCCAGGCAATCCCGCGCTGGTGGAGCAGATGCATCGCGACCTGCTCGGTTCCGTTGACCGGCTCGAACTGCAGTTGCAGCGCAACGCCCAAACCGATGCGCGCACCGGCAAGCCGGATGCGATTCCTGCCGGCTACCAGGAACAGGTCGCGGATTATTATCGGCGCCTCAGCAAGAAATAGAAAAGCGCTCGCATACGGTGCATCGGTTTTTCAATAGCGCCACGAGGTAACATCCGCTCCCGGCGGCGCCGTGGCCAGCATGTGCTCCACCATCGGCGGCAGCACGCGCTGGGTCCAGTCGGCGTTGTTCTGCCGCATGGTGTACTCGGCCGGCCCGCCCGTGTAGCAGTGCGGCATGCGCGGCCCGTACTGGAAGCTTGCGTCGGAGTGCGGAAGGCGAGTCTTTGCAAGCTGGTCCTGCAGCAGGTGGACGGCATTGTTCAGAAAATAGGTATCGCCGTCGCCGACTGCGATGTGCAGTTTGCCCTCCAGTTTGGGCCCGAGCGTTGGCCAATCGCGCATCATGATCGCGCTGAGGTCGTAGCGATCGTGCCAGTACGATACGACCTTTTTGTCGATTGCGCCGGTGAGTGGATCGATCACCTGGGCGGGATATCCATCCGCCCCGGCGGGCGAGAACACTGCCTGCCAGATGTCCCACTGCTCGGTGGAGCGGCCGTGCGTGCCCAGCACATATTCATAGGCATACTCGGGTCCGCTGTTGGCGATGATGGTGCCGTCCGGCTTGCGATCGGCGGCAATGGGAATCTCGCCAAAGGCTCCGTGGCGCACGAATGCATTGGTGTCGTTGTAGAGATCGATGTTCTGGTAAGCGTGAAAATCCACCGGGTCAGGGCAGGCGACATAGGCGCCGTTGTACAGGTCGGGATAGAAGACCTGGGTGGCGAGTGCTTCCCAGCCACCGGTGGAGCCGCCATAGGTCGCGCGTGCCCATCCTTGTCCGATGCCGCGATACTTCTTTTCGATGGCGGGTATCAACTCGTCGTTGATAGCGGTGCCGTATGGGCCCACGTTGGCAGAGTCCACGTCGTATGAGTCGTCGTAATACGGATTGGCGTTCTGCACGTAGATCAGAATCACGCGCGGCAGGCGGCCGCTGGTCCAGTCCTGAAAGAACTTGTAGCCGGCCTGCTCGCGTTCGTACTCAGGAGATTTTGAATTCGGAGGGGAAGTCACCCATGGCACCGGCCTGAACCCCGAATAGAAATGATCCTGATAGACGACCAGGGGAAAATGCGCATTGGGATGCTGGTCGAATCCGTCGGGCAGCAGAATCCACGCGCCCAGATACACATCGCGGCCCCAGAATTTGCTGAGCGCCGGGCTCTTGAAGCGCATGTACTTGAGCCACTTCGCGCCGGGCTCCTTCGCTGCCATCACCGCAGGATCCTGATCGCTGCCTTCGATGGGCGGAAAGACCTGGTCAAGCTTGAGCTGGATGGTTCGCGGCGATTTGGGATCGAAGTGCAGCTTGACGGGCTTGTTATAAGGATTGCCCGGCTTCCAGTTCCAGTGCTGCCCTTCGCCCTTGTCCGGCGGCAGCCAAAGGTTGCGGCCGTCGGCCAGGTGAAACTGCTGATACACGTTAAAGACCGCCTGCACGTAATAGTCGCCTGCATCGAGATCGGCAAGCGAGCGCCGCGGATACCCG
>JAJZNH010000564.1 GCA_021811745.1 Acidobacteriota bacterium | reverse complement strand
GCTCGTGTGTGCTGCGTGCCAAAATCGACATGGCCTCGCCCAACCTGAACATGCGCGACCCGGTCATGTACCGCATCCTCCACGCCACGCACCACCGCACCGGCGACGAGTGGTGCATCTATCCCATGTACGACTACGCTCACGGCCAGTCAGACTCGATTGAGAACATCACGCACTCGATGTGCACCCTGGAGTTTGCCGACCACCAGCCGCTTTACCGCTGGTATATCGAGCAGCTCGGCATCTTCCCTTCGCAGCAGATTGAATTTGACCGGCTCAACCTTACCTATACGCTGCTCAGCAAGCGCAAGCTGCTCCAGCTCGTGCAGGAAGGGCATGTCCGCGGCTGGGACGATCCGCGCATGCCCACGCTCTCCGGCATCCGGCGCCGCGGTTTTACCCCGGAAGCCATCCGCGCCTTCGTCGCCTCCGTGGGCGTTACGCGAACCAACGGCATCGTCGACATCGAGATGCTGGAGCACTTCCAGCGCGACGATCTGAACCGCCGCGCCCGCCGCGCCATGGCCGTGCTGCGCCCGCTCAAGCTGGTCATCGACAACTACCCGGAGGGCCAGGAGGAGTTTGTCGAGGTGGCGAATAACCCTGAAGACCCCTCCGCTGGAACGCGCCAGGTGCCGTTTTCGCGCGAGCTCTATATCGAGCAGGATGATTTTCGCGAGGTTCCTCCGCCCAAGTACTTCCGCCTCTCGCCGGGCAAGGAGGTTCGCCTGCGCAACGCTTACTTCGTCACCGCGCAGCGCGTGGTGAAGGACGAGAGGGGCAACCTTGTCGAGGTGCACTGCACTTACGATCCGGCCAGCCGTGGCGGCAACTCGCCGGATGGCCGCAAGGTGAAGTCCACTATGCACTGGGTCTCGGCAGCGCACGCGATCTCCGCTGAAATTCGCCTCTACGAGAAGCTCTTCACGAAGACCGATCCTGGCGATTTTGAAGAAGGCGAGAGCTTCCTCGTGAACCTCAACCCCAACTCACTGGAGATTCTCACCGAGGCCAGACTTGAGCCTTCGCTCGCCAACGCCCAGCCCGGAGAGCACTTCCAGTTCGAGCGCGTGGGTTACTTCTGTCCGGATCCAGATTCGAAGCCGGGGGAGCTGGTCTTCAACCGCACGCTGCCACTCAAGGACACGTGGGCCAAGATCGAAAAGAAGGCGGGAGCGTAGAAACAGATTCGCGCCATCCCCTTGTCCTCAGACTGCAGCTACGTGCCGCACAATCGCCATGTCCGGGCAAGCCGAATAGGGGTAAAATAAAGACCTTCCGGGCATCTGCGCCCTTTTCGCGGAAGGCACGTCATGGGACCGCGATCGGTAGTGGAGTGCTATTGGGATCAAAATGCAACGACCGGGCCGGCACACCGCAAAGGTCCGGAGACGCTCCGCACCGAACTGCCTGACGCCCATCTGGAATGCGCTGCTTTAACTGCTGCGCTTAGAGCGTGGCGTCACAAGGTCACCGATATTCCGCTGGTCTCAGGACCCGCTCCCTATCTGTTCACTCTGGTTCTGCTCATGCTGGGGCGCAGTCTGCGGATGGGATCGCTGCGGGTAGCAATGCCAATCCGGATGTTCTGGTTGCTGGGGCTGCCGCCGCATCGCGTCGCACGGGGGATAAGGCGCGTTTGGGGATCTTTTCTTCGTCGTATGCCTTTCGGTACCCGAGTTCAGCGTAGGAATGCCGGCGCCAGCCTGAATCCATTGCGGACGATCAAAGGAGGAGGTTATGCCGGTTCTTTCCATTCCGCTTACTATTCCGCGCGACGACTTCCAGGGGCGTGTGGCGCTTGTAAAACGCCTGCTCGAAGGAACGCCTGGGCAGTACGAAACCCTGGCGACTTACCTCACGGAGGAGCAGGCCAAAGGCAAGATTGAAAACTTCGTGGGAGCGATCCCAGTGCCCTTGGGGCTCTGCGGTCCTATTGAAATTCACGGCCAATATGCCGAAGGCTGCTTCGTCGTGCCGATGGCAACCCTGGAAGGCGCGCTGGTCGCCTCCTATTCACGCGGGGCCAAGATCATCAGCCAATGCGGGGGCTGTGAAACGCTGGTTTATGGCGACTCGTTCCTGCGCGCTGTACAGTTCACGACCCGCTCGCTGGCCCAATCGGCCAAACTGATCGAGTGGTGCAGAAACCACGCGGCGGAGATCCGCGAAGTGATTCAACGCTGCAGCTCCGTCGTTTCTCTGCTCGACACATCGTACGAATGTCTGGGCGATTCCGTCATTGTCACTATCCGACTTGGAACGGGCGATGCCATGGGCAGCAATATCGGGAGTAAGTCCGTTGGCGCGCTCTGTGATTACGTGACGGAGCACAGCGGGCTGGTCGAAGACGTCGTGGTGCCCTATCCGGAAGACAAGAAATATATTCCCATGCGCCGAAAAGGAAAGATGGTCATCGCACGAACGGTTCTAAAGCGCGAACCGTTTACCAGCATTACCCGCACGACCCTTGAGAAACTGGCGCAATTCATCACCAATTTCAAGAACATGCTCGCTCTGCATGGCGGATGCTCCCTCAACGTCCACGCGGCCAATGGAATGGCCGCCATGTTCCAGGCATTCGGACAGGACATGGCCTACGTCGGGGAATGCTCGCAAGCCATACTGGAGTGTAATTTCGCTGAGCCTGACAGCCTGGAGGTATCGGTGACTTTGCCGACGCTGATTATCGGCACGGTAGGCGGCGGCACGGGGCTGCCGGCCTTTCAAGCAACTCTTGGCATGATCGACTGCCGCGGGTCTGGCAAGGCAAGAAAGCTCGCCGAGATTATGGCCGCAGTTATTCTTGCCGGTGAAATTGGGTGTGCCGCTGCTCACTGCGCGCACGAGTTCATCCCGGCCCACGAAAGGATGGGGAAGAACCGGCCGCAAGGCTGAGACGCAAATCTAACAAGATGTCAT
>JAJZNH010000504.1 GCA_021811745.1 Acidobacteriota bacterium | reverse complement strand
TCCCGGAATGATGAAGACGTGCAGTGCGAAGAATCGCGACAGCGTGGCTCCGGCGATAATCGGCCCGCCCAGCAGCAGATGCACCAGCGGGCCGCCGATGAACGGCACCCGGCTGAGAATCGAGGCGCCGATGCCCAGCCCCCAATAGGCATCCTGGTCGAAGCGCATCACCTGTCCGGTGAACGCCATGCCCAGCGTAAACAGCAGCAGAAAGACGCCGACAATCCAGGTGAGCTCGCGCGGAAACTTGTAGGCCCCGAAGAGAAATACCTGCGCCATGTGGATCAGCACGATGGCGATCATGAAGTCGGAGCCCCATCCGTGGATGGCGCGCAGGTACCACCCCAGGGTCAGGTTGTGGTTGATGTACTGGAGGCTCGGCCATGCGTTGCTGGCGCTCGGCGAGTAGACCAGCGCCAGCAGAATGCCGGTGATGACCTGCAGAGCCAGCAGCACCGTGGCGGCGCTGCCGAAGACGTACCACCAACTCGCGGCCGAGGCCGGCGTTGGATGCGCGGCCATCTCCGTCACCGGCTCGGTTAATCCGGTACGGCGATCAAACCATTCGAAGAGGCGCGTTCCCCGCTGCTTCACGCCTGCCATGTGGACCTCCGCGTCTCGCTTGCGGCGGGCGAGCCGCCATCCTTGGCTTGCGCCGTCGAAGCCGGATTGTTCTGCTCCAGCGGCCCCTTCCCGCGACAGGCTTCAGTAGAGAGCGTCGGCAACTGGCCGGCAAAGATCATCAGCGCGTCGTCCTCGACGCGGTGTTCGTATTCAAACAGCCCGCGCGGCGGCGGACCCGATGCGCGCGAACCATCGGCATAATACGCGCCGCCGTGGCACGGGCAGAGAAACAACTGCGATTGCGCGAACCAGCGCACCGGGCAGCCAAGATGCGCGCAGTTGATGGCGAAGACCTGAAATTGCCCGTCTTCCGTGCGGCGCACCCAGCACGCGGTCTTGGCCGTCGCGCCGTCGGATGGGCTGGTGACAGGATTGATGTACTCGGCCAGCCGTGTCTCACCCTTGGGGAATGTATCCACCGTGCCCAGCTTCACCCAGGAGTTGTAGCCGTCTTTTTTCTTGAGCACGGGGCCGAGCAGGTATCCCAGGATGGGTACCGCAAACACCGCGCCCACCAGTCCGTTCAATCCGAGCGCGAGTTTGAAGAGAAAGGTGCGCCGCGAGGACGCGCTCGCGCGCGCCGCGTCTCTTTCCCTGGCAGTTGGGCGCCACACCTCGGGCACTGAATCGGCCGGCAGCGCGGAATCATGCACAGGCGTCTTCTGTTCTTCGGTCGGTTCACTCATCGCTCTTCTCCTTCGGGCCCACGCCCGCGGCCGCTATGGTTACTTTGCATTCGTTTGCCCCGGTGTGGTTTGCCGCAGCGTCGCCAGCCATGTAACGATGTCCGTCACCTCGTGGTCGGTCAGAGGCTTCGGCCCAAATCCGCGCCAATCCGGCATTCCTTCGTCCGGCATCCCTGCGATGATCGTGGATCGCAGGCTCTGGTCGCTGATCAGCGCCAGGTAATCCGGGTTGGTGACCGGGCCGGCCTGTACGGTTTTGTTTGAAGCCGGTGCTGCAGCGTGCGCCGCATCTCCGCCGTGGCAGCGCGCGCAGTATTGCTCAAAGTCCGTGTGTCCCGCGGCAGGATCGCCTTTGCCGGCGGCCGCGTATGGCGGCGGTGTCGATCCCGCAAGAATGCCCGGATGGCCCCAGCGGCTTATCATTCCGTCCACCAGCAGGTCGATCTGCTGATCCGTCAGCGTTCCGCCATAGCTTCTTGCAAAAGGCGGCATCAGATTTCCCGGACCACCCTTGGCGGTGTAGTTGATCAGCACATCTTTCCCCGCCAGTGCGAGATACACGGGATTGGCCAGCGAGACCGCGATGCCGCGATGCCCGTCGACTCCGTGACACGCGGCGCAGTTCTGTTGGTAGAGCGTTGCGAAATCCAACACATGGCTCGGCCGTGGCACCTCCGGCCCGGGCCCCGGCTTTCCCGGAGCCTGGCAGGCCATCAGCGCCAGCGTCACACAACCCAGACCAGCAAAAGCGAATCCAGCGCGAAGTCGATCCATCATTTTTTGTCCCCGCCTTTGCGCCTGGTTCGGGTCCGGCTCATGTGCAGCCCCGCGCGCGTTGCAAAGGGGAGTGCGCGGAACCCTTCAGTGCGCACCCGTTCCCGCAAGTTGATCACGAACCCGCAGACCAGGCCGAAGGCTACCTGCGAGGGGATAAACCAGAGCCAGTCGATACGATCATTCAAGATTGGGCTCACGATATTCATCACGCTATAGGCCAGGCCCGTCCATAGCAGCGGCGCCATGATTCCCGCGGTCAGAATCGGGAAGCGCGGAAACATCGGCAACATGGCTGCGTAGAGCAGGCCGACCAGCAGCGAGATGGTCAGGTGAATGACCGCCCCGGCCAGCAATCCCTCCAGGTGGAACCGGCTCAGAAAAGCATCGCTGGCGTGTGTCCAGCTCACGAATCCGCCCGCGGCCAGCAGGTTCACCGAATACCAGAGGCTGTGATACGCCGCCAGGCTGAAGATCGTCGCCGGAACCGTCATGGCGGCGCCGCCGGCCAGTCCGCCTTCGATGCCCGCCACAAAGCTGAAGGCCTGGTAGGGCTCAACGCGGCGGTGCAGAGTGTCGTATTGCCGCGGCGGCGGATGCGTGGTCAGCCCAGTCGCGGTCACGGCATACTTTGCAACCACTGCCTCATGCTTCTCATGGGGCAGCACACAGCGAAACCATCCCACAGTTGCCGCTACCGCCAGCACCAGGCCAAGAACCGTGAGCGCAAAGGTCGTCACCATGCCCGCCAGACACAGCGTGATCCCGAAGGCCAGCACCATCGGCCAGGCTGTCGGCTCGGGCAGATGCACAATCTTTGTGCGCTCCGTTGAACTCGATCTCGTTTGC
>JAJZNH010000516.1 GCA_021811745.1 Acidobacteriota bacterium | reverse complement strand
TTCAAGCCCGCGAAGGGCACCCGCTCCATCCATTACATGGGCCACGTGCGCATGATGGCCGCAACCCAGCCGTTCCTCTCCGGCGCCATTTCCAAAACCGTCAACCTGCCGCACGACTGCAGCCTCGACGATATTGCCGAGGCGTATCTGGAGTCGTGGCGTCTGGGCCTCAAGGCGGTCGCCATCTATCGCGACGGCAGCAAGGGCGCGCAGCCGCTGAACGTCTCCGACGGCGCGAAGGCCAAGGAGATCAGGCACAGCGCCGCCTCCCTGGAACTGGGCGTCACGGCCGATCGCGTACTGGCCGCTCTCGCCTCGGGCAGGCAGCCCGCGGAAGCCGATCTCAAGGCCCTCGAAGCCAGAGCCGGTGAAAAGGTGGAAATCCCCGCCCGTTCGCTGGTGGTGGCTGGCGCGGCTTATACGTCGGCGCTGGCGGCGGCCGCGCAGAGCGATGCCGTTGCCGCGGAAGGCAGGATCGCCGACGGGCCGCCGCGCGCCGTGCGCCATCGCCTGCCGGAAGAACGTGCCTCTCTCACGCACAAATTCTCCATCGCCGGCCACGAAGGCTACATCACCGTCGGTCTTTACCCCAACGGCCAGCCGGGCGAAATCTTCATCCGCATGGCCAAGGAAGGCTCGACCGTCTCCGGCCTCATGGACAGCTTTGCCACGGCGGCTTCTCTGTCGCTGCAGCACGGCGTGCCCCTGCGCGTCCTCTGCGAGAAGTTCGCTCACTCCCGCTTTGAGCCTTCCGGCTGGACCGGCAACGAGCAGATCGGTTACGCCAAATCGATCATGGACTACATCTTCCGCTGGCTCCAGCTGCGCTTCCTCTCCGGCCAGCAGCTCTCGCTCTTCGCGGGACTGGCTCCCGGAGCGGTAACGCATCTGGAGCCGGAAACAGCCATCTCCGCCGATCAGCACAGCCCCACCCGCGGCATGGGCGCAACTGAAGCGCCCCAGGGAGGCATCCTCTCCGACCTGGGAGCCGCTCATCAGGAAGGCGCCTCCGGCAAGCTGGAAGACCGCGGTCTTTACCACGCCGCCGACGCCATGCGCTCCATGTACGACATGGGCGACGCCCCCAGCTGCCACACCTGCGGAGCCATCATGGTCCGCAACGGCAGTTGCTACCGCTGCATGAGCTGCGGCAGCACCTCCGGTTGCAGTTAGCAACTTATGCATACCTTTACCGGGAGCAGAGGCTCAATCTGCTCCCTTTTTGCTGCCAGCGGGTTTTGTCGTACCGGGTAGATTTAACCTTTCATCATCGTCTGGTTTCCGCGCTTCGCTGCCCCAAAGAAGTCTGGCTCGACAGTGCGCGAAATCCATGAGAGGTTGTGATGTCTGCGCGATTGCTTCGGCTGGTCACCATGTTTGTTGTCGGCTTCGCATTTTGTCTTGCCGGAACCACTGGTTCAGCCGCCCACACGCCATCTTTGTTGTCAGCGATCGGCCCCGAAGACCAGAGTCCCCCTCATGGCCACAGCGTCGCGGAAGAGCGGACCAGCCAGCCTGCGGACGCGCCATGGGTGCTTACGAACACAAGTTATAGCCCCCGCGATTTCACGGAAGAACCGTTTGTGGGGAATGGCTATCTGGGCTTGCGCATACCCGCCATTGGCGAAGGCTACCAGGGAGGGAATCTGGGCAGATCCGGTTTCCCGCTGTCCAATCAACGCTACACTTCGGCAATCGTCGCCGGCGTGTACGAGAACGCCTCATACGGGAATTACGGGCCCTCGGACTACATCTCGTCTCTTCCCACCTGGTCGGAAATGGACCTCACGGTGGACGGTCAGACACTGAATTCAGGTGTCGCGGAAAACCAGGTGAGCGGATATAGGCAAAGCGTAAACATGCAGGACGCCATCGTCTCGACGTCTCTAACCTGGACGCCTGCGCCCGGGAAAGCAATGAAAGTAAGGTGTCAGGTGCTCGCCAATCGAGCTCACATGCACCTGGGAGAAGTGAAACTCACCTTCCAGCCGTCGTGGAGCGGTGAACTGGCATTCAGTGGTTTCCTCAACGGCCATGGGGCTGAACGCATCAACGCCATCTCGCGAAAGGTGGACACTGCGACGGACATCTCAACCGTCGCTCTTCAAACGCCAGGAAGGAATACCGCTGTTGTCGAGAAACAGTTGCTGGTCGCCGGCCCCGGGGTCATCATTACGCGTCGTTCCGCTATAACTCCCGCGGACCAGAAAGCAACCTCCGGGGAGCAATGGACGATCCAGGTCAGCGCTGGTCAGACTTATCGGATCGTCAAGTACGTCGGCATCTCCACCTCCAGCGATCCGGACGCGCCCGAGGCCGTCGCGGCCGAAACCATCCGGGCTGCTTCACTTGCCGGCTGGCCTGCATTGCTTCGCGCTCACGAGCTGGCATGGAAGAAATTGTGGAGGGGTAACATCATCGCCCCGCGGCAGAATAAGTTGCAGGCTTCCATTCATAGTGCGTTCTATCTGCTCTATTCCAGCATTCGCGCCGGGCTGGCGTGGAGCATACCGCCCGCGGGACTCTCCAGCGATAATTATGGAGGCGAGATATTCTGGGATGCCGACACCTGGATGTTTCCGTCCCTCCTTGCCTTTCATCCCGGACTGGCAAAATCGATCGTCGATTTTCGCTATAACACCATGCGGGAGGCGGAGGCGAATGCTGCTCAGGCGGGTTATAAGGGCGGATCCTGGGCCTGGGACAACGGCCCGACCGGAGCCTGTGGCGGCCTGGCTCCCTGCTCTCACTATGAGGATCACCTGCAGTCGGACATAGCACTCGCGCAGTGGCAGTATTACGAGGCAACCGGCGACAGGGATTGGCTGGAGCGGCGCGGATACCCGGTGATCAGGCAGGTTGCAGACTTCTGGGCAAGCCGCGTCACGCTCGGTTCCGACGGCAAATACCACATCCTCAACGTAACCGGTCCG
>JAJZNH010000645.1 GCA_021811745.1 Acidobacteriota bacterium | reverse complement strand
GCGGAGACCCGCGGCTGCCTCAGCCGCAGATCGGTACCCGACACCTCGCCCTACGATCGCGGCAACTACATTCGCACCCTGAGTTCCTACAGTATGCGGCCCACGGTGACTGCATTCTAGTTCAACTGCCTCCTCCCGAATTTCGCGGCTGCCGCTCGAAATGCGGCAGCCGATATTTTGGGCTCCGGCCGCCGCAGAGCAGTTGGCAACGGCGTTTGTGCCCGCTATCATGCACCTTGATCCAGTTTCCCGGTCAATTTCGAACAAGAGAAGGAGGTTTCATGACCCGCTGGTTGCGGCTTTTTGCTTTTCCCATTCTGGCTTCTGCCCTCTTCGGTGCCGTGTGCGCAGCCCAGCAGCCCGTGCATTACGAGCCCACGCTTGCTTCGCTCGATCAGCATCCGCTTCCGCAGTGGTATGCCGATGCCAAACTCGGCATCTTCATCCACTGGGGGCTTTATTCGGTGCCGGGCTGGGCTCCGCTGTCGCACCCGAATCACGATTTTCGGAACCTCGATTACATCAAGAACAATCCCTATGCCGAGTGGTATCTGAACACCATGCGGATTCCCGGCTCGCCGACGCAGGCTTACCAGCGCGAGCACTATGGGGCCAACTTCAGCTACTACGACTTCGCGCCTATCTTCAACCGGGAGTCGGAGAAGTGGAAGCCGGAGGAGTGGGCGAAGGTCTTTCGCGATGCCGGCGCGCGCTATGTAGTGCTGACAACCAAGCATCACGAGGGCTTCACGCTTTGGCCGAGCACCACGGTGAACCCCAACCCATCGATTCCCCAGAACGAGCGCCATGCCGAGCGCGACATCGTGAGCGAATTGTCGGCAGCCGTCCGGCAGCAGGGCATGAAGATGGGCCTCTACTACTCGGGCGGGTACGACTGGACGTTCAACTCCGGCCCCATCGAAACCAGCGCGGACTATGAGAGCTTGAAGCCGGAGACCAAGGCATATGGCGATTACGCCTTCGACCAGATTCACGAGCTGATCGACCGCTATCATCCCGCGGTGTTGTGGAACGATATTGACTGGCCCAAGACCGGGCGCCCCATGCAGGTGGAGGCGGACTATTACAACGCCGTGCCCGATGGTGTCATCGACGATCGCTTCGGCATCAAGCACGCCGACTTTATCAGCCCCGAATACCAGAAGCTCGATAAGATCAGCCCCAAGAAATGGGAGGAGTGCCGCGGCCTGGGCCGCTCCTTCGGCTACAACCGCGCCGAGGGCGAGGCGGAGACGATTGCGCCCGCGGACCTGATCGCGCTCCTGGTGGATATCGTGAGCAAGAACGGAAATCTGCTGCTGGACGTTGGCCCGGAGGCGGACGGCACCATTGCGCCGGTGCAAATGGAGCGGCTGCAGGCGCTGGGCGCGTGGCTGCGGCAGAACGGCGAGGCCATCTACGACACCGTACCGTGGCAGCGCGCGGAAGGGCACTCGGCTGAAGGCGACAACCTGCGCTTCACCCGCAAGGGCAGCAGCTTGTATGCCACCATCCTGGGTGACCCCAAAGGGAAGACTGTGACCATCGAGGATCTGCCTGCGCATGACGGGATGCAGGTTTCCATGCTGGGCGAATCGGAGCCGCTCAAGTGGAGCGCCGACGGCGGCAACCTGCGGGTGTCGCTGCCGCAGCATCTTGAAGGCAATTACGCGTACGTGCTCAAGCTGGCGAATTACGAGCGCTGAGGATCGCCGAGCAGGCCCCGGACCGTGTCCTCAAGCAGAGTGCACGCCCGGGGCAGGCCTTGCTGAACGGCGGCGCTGAAGGTCTCACCCAATTCCGTGGAACCCACGCCGATGGTCAGCAGCCATGCGTTGCCGGGAACCGAATCGTAGAGCCGCCGAGCGAGCGCCAGCAGCTCCGGCGCGTCGAGATGATGCGCCGTAAGGGCAGGGGAGTCCGCGGACGGAGCGATCTGGTGCAGTTGCGCCGCACCTGGGTCGGCGAGGGTGGACGCATCGATGAAGATTGCGGATTCTGCCTGCGCCAGATCCTGCGCCAGCTCGGGTGTCCATTGCAGGCGCACCACCACGCGCAGCCCGCCAGCGGAGGAGAAGCGTTCGGCCGCCCATGCCGCCAGCCATGGACCGGCGCCGTCATCGCCGCGCAACGAGTTGCCGCAGGCCAGCAGCAGGCAGCGAACCGGCTTTTTCTCCATGCAGGGGATTCTAGTCCAGCGGCGCGATATTGCCCGATGGCGCGGCGAATCGTATGCTTTGGGCGTGACCACCACGCTCGTTGAATGTGTTCCGAATTTCTCCGAAGGCCGCGATCCCGCCAAAGTCGACGCCATTGTGGAAGCCATGAAATTGCCCGGCGTCTTCATCCTCGACCGGGAGATGGACGCCGATCACAATCGCTGTGTTATCACGCTCGTGGGCGAGCGCGAAGCCGTTCAGGAAGCCGCGATTCGCGGCGTCGGCAGGGCGGCCGATCTTATCGACCTGAATATGCACCAGGGCGCGCACCCGCGCATGGGAGCGGCCGACGTGGTGCCTTTCATCCCGATCGAGGGCGTTTCGCTCGATGATTGTGTTGCCATGGCGCGCCACGCCGGCGCGGAGATCTGGAGGCGCTTCCAGGTTCCGGTGTATCTCTATGAAGCGGCGGCTACCTCGCCCGAGCGCCAGAATTTGGAGAACATCCGGCGCGGCCAGTTTGAGGGCATTCGCGACGAAATCGCCAGTAATCCAGCGCGCAAGCCGGACTTCGGCGAACTGCGCGTGCATCCCACCGCCGGGGCCACGGTGGTGGGCGCGCGCAAGTTTCTGATCGCTTACAACATCTTTCTCAACACCGGAAACGTTGATATTGCAAAGAAGATTGCGAAGGCGGTGCGCTTTTCTTCGGGCGGCCTGCGCTACGTGAAGGCCGCCGGATTCTTGGTGCGTGGCATGGCCCAGGTCTCCATGA
>JAJZNH010000308.1 GCA_021811745.1 Acidobacteriota bacterium | reverse complement strand
ATTCCGGAAATCAACCGCTTTCGGGAATGCATGAAGGGTACGCCCTGATCACCATACTCCACAGTACCGATTCCGGTTTTCCCTTGATGGTTGTTGCGGGACTGAGCCCCGCGGATACGCGGGCGGGAGCGGAATTCCTCACGAGTAATTTGTACTTGCAGCGGTTTACAAAGGTCGCGCCCAAGAAATGGCTGCGGAAAAACTGCCAGATCGTCTTGCAGGATTTTGCCTACGGAGATTCGCCCAGCCGGCCGAACGTTGTCGCTTGGTATGTCTGGTGATCACCCTTTCCTGTGAGCGAGCACTACAGACTCAAATTCGTTCACGACCCGGCCAAGATGCCGGAATTTGAAGACTTCCAGTAACGCGCCAAAATGCCAAAGCTGCCCGTCCGCGCCAGCCTTGAAGCGGCGAAAAACTGCCGGGCCGATTGGCTGGTTGATTTTACCAGCGTCCAAGTCGTTGAACAGGTAAATCCAAAGCGGACATGGCAGTATTCTCTTTCGAACCAGCCTCCGAGACAGCAGAGCGCTCTATTTCGCAGCCGCCTTCACAGGCATCGGCATGCGCACCACCCGCGGATCATAAATCCCCAGGTTCGTCGCCAGTTCTGGCACGGCAAACGTGTTGCAGACGTATGTGAATACCAGGTCGCCGCGCTCGAACTCGGGATGCTCCTTGGCGGCATAGCAGAATATGTTCTTGTCATACCCCGGCTTGCCGGGCTGCATCTCCGGAACCTGATAGATCGGCTGTCCCTCCGTCCACGGCCCCGTCATCCGCGGAGCCGAGCGCAACAGAATCGTGCTCGTAAATGCCCCCGGCGCAAACATCACCGCGAGCCACTTGTGCAATTCCGGATGATAGCGGATCGAGAGCTCCGTGCTGCCCCGCCTCATCACTTCCTTCGCGCTTTGCGGGTCGAATCCGCTTTTCCACTTGCCGTTGCCTGCCAGGTATTGCAGATGGCCGGCGGGATCGCTCAGCCCACTAAGCGGAATCCGTGTCGCGAGCAGCGGCCGCGTTCCCGACTCCTTCAGCGCGAAGATGTACGCGTTCCGTGCGGATACGACCGCCGTCGCCGAAGGATATGCATGCGCCCCATCCGCGACCAGCGGCATAATTTGCATCTTCCACTTCTGCGGATCCGATCCTGGAGAAGGAATATGAGCCAGGCCGGCGCCGCAGGTTGCGAACGCCATGGCCTGCGATTTCGCGCTGGGCTCGCTGCGCACACAGAGCAGCGTCACCCACAAGTCGTGCTTGACAACAAATCCGTCCATCGCCCAGTACCAGGTGTGCGGCAGGCGGGCCGGGAAGAAGTCATGCGGACGGCCATCCGCATCTTTACGGATCACGTAGGTCAGCTTCCACCGTCCGCTCCCGCACGTCGAGATGCCGATGCTGTTGCGGACCATCTGTGGCGCATTGCCGCGGACCACGCGCTTCTCCCCGTACAGCGTGTCTCCGAAGATCCATACATCGCGCCCGTCGGGCAGCGGAATCGAATATGCGGCGTCCGCGCCCAACCAGCCCATCGGCTTTCCCTGCTCCAGAGGAAACTTCGGCGTGCATGCGGAATCCGCGGAGGCCGCCCAGACGCTGGCGCCAGTCAGCATCAGGCACGCAAGAACAACGAGCAATCCATTCCGGGCTGTCCCTCTCGTCCCATCGCTGTTCATTCTTCCATCTCAAAAACCTCAGCCCGGCTAGCACCGTGTCTGTGGTCTCGCGGGTCTCATTCGCCGCGGCGGATGAGACCCGGGGCGCCCAGGCCCAAAGGCATTGCCGTTCGATCCAGTCGGGCATGGCTCATTGTCCCCTCCGCGACTGAGCAGGTAACGCCCTGATTCAAAAGCGCAAACATGGCTTGAAGTGGCGCTGGCACAAAGGTACAGCCGATGCAATAAGTGCGTCAAACGAGAGTCATCGCCAGAAGAGACGCGCCATGGAAAGGTCCAAGAGCAAACGTTACCACAGCTGCGACGGCGATCATTGAATTAACCAAAGACCGGACATTGCACGTGCCAACAGCACCGGAAGCATTCCTTTCGTGTGCCATGCCTGTGCAAAAAGTGAGATGCTTCCCATTGACGCAGGCATCTCCGGCTGTATATATACGGAAAGCGTCTGTCTGACAATGTTCTCTGCAGGTGGATTCGCTCGGCGCGCATGATTCCCGCTCCCAACCCGGCTGCTTGTCTGCCCCGCGCGCGCATGATCGTAACTGTCCGTATCCGCACGCAACCGGCAGGAGGACACTCATGAGCCTCCGCGTCACCCGAGAACAATGGAAGGATCGCGAGGCGCTGCGCATCACCAATGATGTGATGGAGGCGGTCGTGCTGCCCGGCGGCGGCCATCTTGCCGAACTGCGCCTGGCAATCGCGGGCGAAGCCGGCCTGAATTGTCTCTGGATGCCGTCCTGGCCTACCGCCGATCCCGGCGACGCTCGCACTGCTTCTCTTGTCGCGCGCTACGGAGCCGACGCCGCGGCCCGCTTTCTCGCTGGTTACACAGGCCATGCCCTCTGCCTCGATCTCTTCGGCCCTCCCTCGCCGCAAGAGGCAGCGCTCGGCGTCGCCCTGCACGGAGAAGCCGCCATCCACCCGTGGAGCTTCGAGACCACACCCACAAGCTGCATTGGCCGCGTCCATCTCCCCGTCGCCCAACTGAACTTCGAGCGCCGTCTTTCCCTCGTCCCCGGCGCCGCCGTCCTGTGCATCGAAGAGCGCATCGAAAACCACGGCCCCGAGGCGCGCGGGCTGCACTGGGTGCAGCATCTTACTCTTGGTCCTCCGTTTCTCGCCGCTCACGAAAGCCTGCTCAACGCTTCACTCGATCGCGGCCTCACCTGGCCGCTGGGTTACGAGGGCCACGCGCTCCTGCGCGACAATGCACCCTTCGCCTGGCCGTGTGCCCCGGCGCTTGACG
>JAJZNH010000816.1 GCA_021811745.1 Acidobacteriota bacterium | reverse complement strand
GATGCCGCTGTAGCCCTTGGCCAGCACGTTGGCGCGCAGCAGCAGCATGGCGCGGGCTTCAGGAATGGAGAGCGGCTGGCCCACACCCCCGGCATGGCTGCGCACCAGGTTCACCTGCAGCGCGGCCAAGGCGTCGGGCGGCACGCTCACATCGGACAGCCGTCCGAAGCCGGTGTTGACGCCGTAGACGGTCTGGCCGGCGGCAAGAATCTGCTCGATATGCGCGCGCGCCGCCTGCACGCGTTGGCGAGCGGCAGCGGCAATCTCCACCGGCCGTCCCCCGGCCGCCACCGCTTCCATCTCGGCAAGCGTCAGAGGCTGCCCATCCAGAATCAGTTCTTTCATCGTGATGATGCTAGCGCTGGTGGGTGGGGGTGGTACAGCGCGCCGAAACTTCCGGATTGGCGGTTACTCGGTCACGAACGCCATTTGACGTCGTACTCCGCAATGCGATCAACTGACTTTGCGATTCAATTGAGTCAGTTGTGGACGGTGCAGCGTGTCACAATGGTTTCACCTTGGTGTAAGCGCGATCTTGATCTTTCTGGTAGTTGTCGGGGGAGTCTACATCACACGCGTTGCCACTATTCCTCTGCTGCAAGAAACCATCGCCATCGTAAAGAAAAGACGGCAGGCAAAGCAGAAGACAAGAAATTGAAGAGAGCCGCTTCTCGCCGTGAACGTATCGTCGGCAGTGTGGAAGTATCGGCCGCGTTGAATTCCCGAAAAGCAACTGCAGATTCTTCGCTGCGCTCAGAATGACAGTGCCTGGGATGGTGATTCGATCAATGGGAAGAATTGCGGGTCGTGTGGTCGGCAACTCGGAAGGAACGCGGCTCTGAGTGCCTCTAACAGTGGCCGCTGATCCATCGAGGTCTGACCACCCGTTACAATGGGAATGACGCATCCCAGGGCAGCGATACAATTTCCGCATTCGGAGAAGAGCATGGCAGACGCAGTGTGCGACATCGGCTTGATCGGCCTCGCCGTGATGGGCCAGAACCTTGTCCTCAACATGAACGACCACGGATTCAAGGTGGCGGTTTTCAACCGCACGGTTTCCAAGGTGGACGATTTCGTGAACAACGAAGCCAAGGACACCGAAGTAGTGGGTGCCCATTCCATTGAGGAGCTCGCCGGGCTGCTGAAGCGGCCGCGCCGGGTGATGCTGATGGTGAAGGCCGGCGACACGGTGGACCAGATGATCGAGCAGGTGGCGCCGCATCTGGAGCCGGGCGACATCATCATCGACGGGGGCAATTCCCTGTTTACCGACTCCAACCGCCGGACCAAGGCGCTGGCCGACAAAGGCATCCTGTTTATCGGCACCGGGGTTTCGGGCGGCGAAGAGGGCGCGCGCCGCGGTCCCTCGATCATGCCCGGCGGCAATCCCACCGCGTGGCCGCATGTGAAGCCCATCTTCCAGGCGATCGCCGCCAAGGTGGAGGACGGCACGCCCTGCTGCGACTGGGTGGGGGAAAACGGGGCCGGGCACTTTGTGAAGATGGTGCACAACGGCATTGAGTATGGCGACATGCAGTTGATCTGCGAGGCCTACGACCTGCTGCAGCACGGGCTCGACCTGAAGGCGGGCGAATTGGCCGAGGTCTTTACGCAGTGGAACAGCGGCGAACTCGACAGCTACCTGATCGAAATCTCCAGCCACATTTTCGCCAAGCAGGACGAGGACGGCACGCCGCTGGTGGACAAGATCCTGGACACGGCCGGGCAAAAGGGCACGGGCAAGTGGACCGTGATCAGCGCCCTCGACACCGGCCAGCCGGTGACGCTGATTGGCGAATCGGTGTTCGCGCGCTGCCTGTCGGCGCTGAAGGACGAGCGCGTGGCGGCATCCAAGGTGCTGCGCGGGCCGAGGGCGAAGGCCAAGGCCGGCGATCGCGCCAGGTTTATTGAGGATGTGCGCCGCGCGCTCTACTGCTCCAAGATCGTGAGCTACGCGCAGGGCTACATGCTGCTGCGGGCGGCCGCGCAGGAATACGGCTGGAACCTGAACATGGGCGGCATCGCGCTGATGTGGCGCGGAGGATGCATCATCCGCAGCCAGTTCCTGGGCGACATCAAGAAGGCCTTCGACAAGAATCCCAAGCTGGACAACCTGCTGCTGGCCCGGTTCTTCTCCGCCGCGGTGAACAAGTATCAGAGTTCGTGGCGCAAGGCCGTGTCGCACGCGATCAAGCTGGGCGTGCCCACGCCGGCATTTTCGACGGCGCTGGCGTTTTTCGATGGCTATCGCGCCGGCCGCCTGCCCGCCAACCTGCTGCAGGCGCAGCGCGACTACTTTGGCGCCCACACCTATGAGCGCGTGGACCAGCCGCGCGGCCAGTTCTTCCATACCAACTGGACCGGGCACGGCGGGCGGGTTTCCTCGGGCACGTACAACGCGTGAAGGCAGCCGGGAGCTTGTAGCCCGTAGCCGGTAGCTCAATGTCCCTGGCTACTGGCTACCGCTGCTGGCTACCGGCTTCCCGGCTCCGATCCCCCGGTAAGAGTGGCCTGTGCGCGCGCCAACTGAACCGCATGTTTGAGCGCGGCGGCAAAGGCCTGGGCGGCGGCGCGATCGGAAAAGGCCAGCGCAAAGGCCTCGGTGTCGTCGGGATGCTGGCCGTACTCGGAGCTGGCATGCGGACCTGCGCCAAGGTGAATGAACTTGTCGCGGTCGTAAAGCAACGTGTGGAACTCTTTCCCGGACACGCCGGCAACGATGACCAGCGTGGTGTCGCCCACCTGGCCGGGTTTGTAGGTCTTGGCCGCATCCGGGCTGGTGAAGACCTCGTCCTCGCCGATCAGCTTTTCATCCACGTCGGCAAGCGGCAGAGTGATGGACGAGAGCGGGAAAGCGTAATAGCGCCAGGTGGTTGTGCCGTTCACGTCGCTCGGCACGGCGCAGAGCGGCGCCGGCATCCTGGGCTCGATGAGAAC
>JAJZNH010000849.1 GCA_021811745.1 Acidobacteriota bacterium | reverse complement strand
CATGACCTCGGCTATCGGCAGGTCAGAGTGCAGGCCGAGAATGCCTTCGAGAGATTCCAGGATGGGCAGGTAGGGCTCTTCACCGGCGAGGCGCTGCGAGCAGCGTCCGCGGCCGATGATGGGATCCTCGTTCTGCTTCAGCAGGCTGCTGAAAAACGCTTCGAGAACGCTGGTCTTGCCGATGCCGGCTTCTCCGGTGATGGCCAGGATGGGAGCGCGTCCGGTCTTGGCGCACTCGTAGGCGCGGCCCATCTCAGCGACGGTGGATTCGCGGCCGACGTTCACGGGGGCAGCCATGGGAGCCGCGGCGGGAGCTGCTGCGGCCAGGTTGCGGCGGTCCTCTACCAGCGAATCCAGTTCCGCCCGCAGCTCGGCAGCGGACGCATAGCGATCGGACGGTTTCTTGCTCAGGCACTTCTTGATGACGCGGGCGAGTCCTGGAGAAGCGATAAAGGGCGGCGGATTGTCCCGCAGCACGGCGGTGATGACCGCGACCGCGGAGTCGCCGGAAAAGGCGCGCTTCCCGGTAAGCAGCTCGTAGAGCACCGCCCCCAGCGAGAAGATGTCGGAGCGTTCGTCCAGCGCCTGGGCCTGAGCCTGTTCCGGGGACATATAGGCAAGGGTGCCGGTAATGGTGCCCACCAGCGTCGCATCCTTCGTCCGGGTCTCGTCGCTATCCCCGGTGATGAGCTGCTTCGCCAATCCGAAATCGATGAGCTTGGCAGAGCCGCTGCCGGAGGTGAGAATGTTGCCCGGCTTGAGATCGCGGTGCAGGATACCGCGCGTGTGCGCCTCTTCAAGCGCGCTGACAATCTGGCGCGCCAGGCGGATGACTTCCGGCTCCGGCAGCGGACCGGCCAGGGGGTGTCCTTCGACGTACTCCATCACCAGATAGTCGGGACCGACGTCGTAGACCTGGCAGATATGCGGGTGATTCAGGGCCGCGATGGCGCGCGCCTCCTGGCGAAAGCGGCCGCCGTGCTCGCTATCGAGCTGCTTGATCGCGACGAATCGACCCAGGCGCGTATCGCGGGCTTTGTACACCGCGCCCATACCTCCGCGTCCAATCGGAGCCAGGACCTCGTACGGGCCGAGTTTGTCTCCAGGCAAAAATGGCATGGTTGTAAGTTCTGGCCCGGAAAGGGGCCCGGGCGATTACTCCTGACTTTACCACCCCCCTTTGGCAATAGCGAAGATAATCCAATTGCGGAACCACATAATTTCTGGCGGATACGCAGGCCGAGGGTAGAGAAGCCGCTTGAAGCACCCGCTGGCTCTCTCGTCCGGCGGCGAGCCCGGAGACGATAATTCATAATTTCTGCCGCAAGCTGCCTAAGTTGTCTATGATGGTTCAACCCCGCCGGGCAAGTCCGAGTTATGCCCTGCTATTCGTTTCCCAGTGACGCCTTCGCTTCGCCACCTTTCCTCATGGCGTGAAAGCTTCGGCGAAGAACTCGAAGCGGTACGGCAACTGAATAGGTTCATGAAAGGAGACTCCGTGTCCCCTCGTAAGAGCACAGCCCCGAAGTCCGGGGAATGTGAATCCCCTATGCAGCCTTATCTGGACCGCCTCTATCTTGAAGCGCGGGCCGTCCTGTTCCGCATTCTGCTCGGCGATATGACGGTGAATCCGATGCAGTCGGAGATGCTCGATAAGATCGCCCTTCTGATCGACGAGGATGAGCACCTGGAGCAATGCCGCGCAAAGCTGGCCCAGTATTTTCCCGGGCGGCTGGCGCGGCTCTTCAACCTTGTCTATGAAGACGATGAGCTTTATCCTCCGGCCCGATTGCGCGAAGCGATCCGGCTGCACCTTCAGCGGCGCCAGCACGACCCGGCGGGCACGCAGATCGATGCGGTCGATCGAAGTGCGATCGAACTGTTGAAAGGCCCTTCCAGGCTCCAGCAGCAACTTGCCTACCTGGTGAACTACACCCCGGGAAAATGGCTGCTCGAGCAGGAAATCCCGGTCGTGCTGGATTCGCGCCGCGTGCGGCTGAAAGAAACTCCAGGGGGCAGCGCCGGGGAAGTGCCGGCACAGACGGAGCCTGGCTGCGGCCCCACTTACGTCAGCGGCATGGATCCCTACGCCTGGTCCCGGGATGTCGGACGAATGCGCGGGCTATGCCTCTCCGGCGGCGGAATCCGCAGCGCCACCTTCAACCTGGGCATTCTGCAGGGACTGGCCAAGAAGAATCTGTTGCGGGAATTCGACTATCTCTCTTCGGTCTCCGGAGGCGGTTACATCCATCAGTGGCTGGCAGCCTGGATCAAGCGCGAGGAGAAACGCGGTGAGGCCAGCGGCCGCACCGGGCTCGATGTAGTGACCGAGGAACTGGTGCCGCAGCCGGATAGCGGCTGCACTCCTTTTTCCCCCGAACCCATCCGCTGGCTACGCCGCTACAGCAACTACCTCACCCCCGAAGTCGGAATCATGTCGGCCGATTTCTGGGTCACTGTCGCCATCTGGATGCGCAACACCCTGCTCAACCAGATCATCCTCATCTCCGCGATCTTTTCCCTGCTGCTGTTGCCGCGCGTGTTTCTGTTTGCGCCCATCGCGCACGAGTTGAGGAAGATCAACTCTCTCACCGCCGCCCTCTGCACGGACCCCAGGGCGGCCTGCGCCACCGGATCCCAGAATGGCTATGCATTTCACTGGAGTCATGCCGCTATCCTGGTCTTGCTCGGCATTGCCTACCTGCTGCCGGTGCGCACGCTTGCGGCAGGGTTATATGCCACACGAAGATCCCGCCAGGGCCTGGAACGGCTGTCCGACGTCACCATCGGCCTTACTGTCGCTCTTCCGTTTCTCATCGCAGCCGTGCTCATCAGCGACTTCGGGTTCTATTTCGTCATACCCGGGCTGAGCCGCAACCAGCAGACCGATGCGCTTTGCGGCTTTACATTCGCCGGAATCGTGATCTTGAGCCTCGCCCTC
>JAJZNH010000965.1 GCA_021811745.1 Acidobacteriota bacterium | reverse complement strand
AAAGAAATACAACTGCAACAAAAATGGCTACGGCTGACCAATCCATATACATACCAGTTTACTGGTTCCGATTTCCCTTTGGCGCCGCGACCCCTTCAGTCATGCCCCAGCTACTTCCACCAGCGTGGAATAGAAGGTGGGGCCACCGCCCATGTCGGTGAGGCGTTCGCTGGTGAGGGCATTCACATTCACCCCATCGGCATGGAGCTTGGCCCAGTCCAGGCGAGCTGAAACCACGCCCGCCGGCATGTTCGGATTCAGCATGGCCGTCAGGTGCAGCGCGCCGCGCCCATTCCACACGCGTACTCGGTCACCGTCTGCGATATTGCGGGCCGCGGCATCGCCGGGGTGCATCTCCAGCCGCTGGCTGGTGCGCGCTTCCATCTTGCGATGGAAGTCGAGATTGGCGAAGGTCGAGTTCATGTAGTTGTCCACCTTGCGGCCGAGGAACTCCAGCGGATACTGCTGCGCGGCTTCGCCCCAGCGCGATTCCGCAGGCGGCGCAAAGCCGGGCAGGCCGTCGTGGCCTGCAGCGGCCAGCGCTTCCGAGTAAAACTCGATCTTGCCCGACAGCGTGGGAACCGGACCAGAAGCAAATGGCAGCAGGCCATCACGGTGGAAGGCGAGCGGAATATGGCCCTTTTCTTCCAAATCCTCGTAAGTGATGTGCTCCATGCCGGGGTTGGCTGAGTGGCCGTCCGGCCCGATCGCCAGCGCCTGGCGAATGATCTGCTGCGGCGTATCGCGAAAACACGCCTCGGTAAAGCCCAGGCGCTGCGCAAGCTGGCCGAAGAGCCAGACGTTGGACCGCGCCTCGCCGAGTGGCTCAATGGCCTGCTGCGAGAGCTGCACGAAGGAATGTCCGTAGGCGCCCTGCACGTCCGTATGCTCCAGAAACGTCGTAGCGGGCAGGATATAGTCGGCGTAGTCCGTGGTGTCGGTAAAGAAAAGATCGTGCACGACAGTGAACAAATCCGGCCGCGCCAGGCCGCGGCGAACCGCGTTATGATTCGGCGCCACCGCGCCAGGATTGGAGTTGTACACAAAGAGTGCGTGAACCGCGGCACCTTCCGCGTTCTGATCCCTGATCCCTGATCCCTGTTCTCTGCCTCTGCCAAGCTCCGTAAGCGCATGGCCCAGAGTGGACATGTTCACCACCCGTGCTGGCCGGCCAAGGGGCGACGAAAGCGCCAGATCGGGCCGCCGCGTGGCCTGCTCGTTCCATGAGAAGCCGCCTGAGGTAGAGAGCTGCGCGCCTCCGCCACGATACTTCCATGCGCCGGTCAGCGCGGGCAACATAATGATGGCCCGCACCGCGGCGCCACCCGTCTCGCACCGCTGTACGCCATAGTTCAGGCGAATCGCGGCCGAATGCGTGGTGGCGTACTCGCGGGCCAGACGTTCCACTTCGGCCGCGGTCATGCCCGTCCATCCAGCCACGCGCTCCGGCGTGTACTCGCGGGCACGTTCGGCAAGGCGGTCGATGCCGCCGGTCATTTGCTCAATGTAGGCGCGGTCTTCCAGCCCTTCGTTGAGGATGACATGCATCATCCCCAGCGCCAGAGCCGCATCGGTGCCGGGCCGGATGGCAATGTGCCAGTCAGCCTGGGCCGCGGTCCGCGTACGGTAAGGATCAATGACGATGAGCCGCGCGCCGTTGCGCCGAGCCTGCTCCACCATCGGCCAAACGTGGACGTTATTGCCGTGGATGTTTGCACCCCAAGCCACGATCAGCTTGGCCAGTCGGAAATCCTCGGTGGGCATGCCGATCTTCTTGCCATAAACCAGGTTCCAGGCCTGCCCGCCCGCCTCCGAGCAAATTGTTCGATCAAGCTGGCTTGCGCCCAGCCGATGAAAGAAGCGCCGGTCCATCGAGCCGTAGCCGAGCACACCAATCGTACCCGCATAGCTATACGGCAGGATTGACTCAGGGCCGTGCGCATCACTGATTTGCTGCAGCCGCGCGGTGATCTCGTCCAACGCCTCGTCCCAGCTGATGCGCACGAAGGCTTCCTGCTCGCGACCGCGCTGCAAAGGCGCCTTGGCCGCGCCGGGTTTGCGCCGCAGCGGATAAAGAATGCGCTCGGGCGAGTAAACGCGGTCAAGATACCTGGCCACCTTGCCACAGAGAAAGCCTTGCGTGATCGGATGCGAAGGATCGCCCTGCACCTTTACCGCGCGCCCCTCATCATTCACCGTCACCAGCACGCCGCAGGAGTCCGGGCAATCATGAGAGCAGACGGCGTGTACAACACGGAGGGACGGTGAAATAGCGGGCATGGCGCTATTGTAGGGCAAAGCGCAACTACGCCCCGCAATCACATTCCGAGCCGCTGCGACGGGTTCTACCTGATGTGGCGACTCCCGGTCTTCCATCCCGCCGCCCGCTTTGCAGCTTATTCGATCCGCGAGAGGGGTCGGCTCCTTAATCGCCCGCCAACTGCTCCAGCAGCGTGTCGAAATCTTCCAGGCGGGCGTATTCAATGATGACCTTGCCGCGGCCGTTGCGGTCTTCGATGGTGACCTTGAGGCCAAGTGCCCGCTGCAGCCGCTCCTGGGCGTCGCGGACGTTGGGATCGACGGGCGGATCAGGCTTCGGATCCTTCTTATTGCGTTCAGGATGCAGAAGACCTTGCACATAGTTTTCGGTTTGGCGAACAGAAAGCGAAAGCGCGGCGATCTTTTGCGCTGCCTTCTCCATTTGTTCGCCATCCTCCAGGGATAGCAGCGTGCGCGCATGGCCGAAGCTCAGTTCACCAGTCTCCACACGGGTCTGCACAGTAGATGGCAACTTCAATAAACGCAGGAAGTTAGCCACGGTCGCCCGGTCTTTTCCAGTGCGCTGCGCCATCTGCTCCTGGGTCATATGGAACTCGCGTGAAAGCCGCTCGAAGGCCCGCGCCTGCTCCATCGGGTTCAGGTCAGCCCGCTGCAGGTTCTC
>JAJZNH010000363.1 GCA_021811745.1 Acidobacteriota bacterium | reverse complement strand
CTCTGCAGTAGGCGAAGCCGCCGTAAAGTTGGCCGGATTCGGCTTGGGAAATGGAGCCACTGTTGGAGCCGGCGCGGAGATCGTCGGTGTTGTAGACGTCTGCGCGGGAGCGGACGGCGCGGCAGGCATCTGCGCAGGGGCAGCCGGCACCTTGGTCTGTGCTGAAGCTTGCAACATGGGCAGGGAGACGATGGCCATCGCAGCAACGATGGCGGAGTGGGAAAACAGACGAATCAAGCTATTTCTCCTCAATTTTGTGGGAAAAACTCCTAGCATTAGGTTATACCTGAACCCTTACAGCTATGGGAAATCTGCGCCCCGTACCAAAGGATTTGGATGTAACCTTAAGCACCGGCGCGGCTTGCTGGCGCTTGTACTCGGAGCGCTCCACCAGACGCACTACCTGCTGCACAAGTTCCAGGCTGAATCCATGCTGCTTCGCAATAGATTCGAACGGCTCATAGCGCTCCACGTAGGCTTCCAGAATCGGATCGAGAACCTCGTAGGGTGGGAGCGAGTCCGTGTCCTTCTGCCCCGGCCGCAGTTCGGCGGAAGGCGCCTTCTCAAGAATGGCCTGGGGGATGATCTCGCGATCGCGGTTGAGCCAGTGGCAGATAGCATAAACACGCGTCTTGACCAGGTCGCCGATCACCGCCAGGGCGCCCACCATATCGCCATAAAGCGTGCAATACCCCACAGCCATCTCTGATTTGTTGCCCGTCGTCAGCACCAGCGCCCCGAATTTATTGGAGAGCGCCATCAGCAAAGTGCCGCGAATGCGGGGCTGGATGTTCTCCTCGGTGAGGTCGGACTGCATGCCGGCAAAGAAGGGTTCCAGCGTGCGTGTAAACTCCGCGAAGATGCTGCTGATTCCGATCACCTCAAAGCGAATGCCAAGGTTGGCGGACAGCCGGCGGCTGTCGTCGATGGAGCCAGTCGAAGAGTACGGGCTGGGCATACCGATGCCGAGCACATTTTCGGCGCCCAGCGCTTCTTTGGCGATGGCAGCCACCAGCGCCGAATCGATACCGCCGCTCAGCCCCACAAGCACCTTTTGAAAGCCGCATTTGCGCACATAATCGCGCGTGCCCAGCACCAGCGCCCGATAAGCGGCCTCGGTATCGTCCTCCTCGGGTTCAGGTAGGCCCGGCGCATCGAAGGGATCAACAATGACCAGGTCTTCTGCAAAGGAGGCGGCCTGGGCGATCAACTCGCCGCGCCCGTTCATCGCAAGCGAGGATCCGTCGAAGATCAAGCTGTCATTGCCACCCACCTGATTGCACATCAGCACCGGCACTCCGTGGCGCCGGGAGATAGCCGCCAGCATCTCGCGTCTTACGGCGCGCTTCGAGTGCCAGAAGGGCGACGACGATAGATTGATGTGCATGTCGGGATGCTCGCGCATAAGCTCTTCAACCGGATCGACCGGGTAAAGCCGCCTCGGCCAGAAGTTCTTGTCATTCCATGCGTCTTCGCAAATGGTAATGGCCAGGCGAAGGCCATCGAGTTCGACCATACGCTGCGGACCCGAGGGGGCGAAGTAGCGCTGCTCATCGAAAACGTCGTAGAAGGGCAGGAGGCGCTTGTGCTGCTCCAGAAGCAGGCGTCCTCCATCCAGCAGCACGGCCGCATTCACGGCAGGTTTTCCGGTGCTGCCTTCCGCAGGCAGGGCCACGCCTGCCAGCACGGCCGTGGACATTTCGCGGGTGGCAGCGGCCAGTTCATCGACGGCGCTGCGGCAGCGAGCCAGGAAGCCTGGCTTCTCCAGAAAATCGGCGGGGGGATAACCGCAGATGGCCAACTCGGAAAACACCGTAAGCCGGGCGCCGAGAGCTGACGCGCGGCGGCTGGCCGCAATCATTCGCTCCAGGTTTCCTGTGAAATCCCCGACTGTGGGGTTGATTTGGGCTATCGCGATCTTCACATTCACAGTCTATCGTGCGCATCGACAGAGCGCCCGCAAGAGCACGCGCCGCCGGCGGACCAGGCCGTTCGTGATGGCTGGTTCCGATCGATTTCCACCGCGGATCAAAAAGACGGGCGCAAGGCAACGCCCATCCACCCTATTGAGCGAATCAATAACAGGCTCTAGCTTCCAGTTCCGGCAAAAACCACGCCGATGGTGCGCACAATGATCTTCAGATCGAGCCAGATGGTCCAGTTGTCAATATAAGCCACATCCAGTGAGATATAGCTGTCGAAGGACGGATTCTGGCGGGCCTGCACCTGCCACAACCCCGTGATTCCCGGCGTGACATCGAGGCGGCGCAGATGGTCGAGCTTGTACTCGCGCACCTCGCTGGCAAGCGGAGGTCTGGGCCCGACGACGCTCATATCTCCGCGCAAAACGTTGAAGAACTGGGGCAATTCATCCAGTGAGTATTTGCGCAGGAAGCGGCCCAGTCTGGTGACGCGGGGATCATTTGAGATCTTGAACAGGACGCCATCGCGCTCGTTCATGTGCAAAACATCGGCGCGGCGCATCTCGGCGTCACGCACCATGGTGCGAAACTTCACGCAGCGGAAGACGCGACCCTTCTTACCGAAACGTTCGGAAAAGTAGAAGACGGGGCCGGGAGAATCGAGCTTTACGGCAATCGCGATGGCCAGGAGCACAGGGGCGAGCACGATCAGCGCTACGCTTGACAGTAGAATGTCGAGAGCGCGCTTCAGGACCAGCCCAACCTCCGGCACATGGCCGCGGTAAAGAGGAATGGTGGGAAAATGACCGATGTATTCGATAGGTGTATTCCAGCCAAGGCTGCCGTACATTTCCGGAACGACGCGGACATCGATGCCGTAAGCGCGGGCTTGTTCGAGAACACCCTTCATCGTGCCGCGTTCACATGGCGTGGTGAAGAATATCTCATCGACAAACTGCTGGCGCGCATTCTGGAAAAGAGTTTCGAGCGAACCAACCACATCGCCGGCGCCCACAGCAA
>JAJZNH010000108.1 GCA_021811745.1 Acidobacteriota bacterium | reverse complement strand
CATTGGCAGCGTGCGCGATTTTTCGCCCGGGTCGAACCACGAGTTTGCGGGCCAGGTGCCCGCTGATCTTCTCGCCTTGGCGCATAAACAGCCCGGTACATGGAACCAGGTCTTCGGCGCGGATGCCGACGAGGTCTTTCAGGCCTATCACCAGGCGAAGTACATGAATGAAATTGCGGAGGCCGGCAAAAAGGAATTCAACATCCCGTACTACATGAATGTATGGGTCAGCCATCCCACGGTGGAGCTGCCGCAGCGGCAGGTCGAGTTGCCGGGCATTCTTTATCCCAGCGGAGGTGCGGTACAGCATCTCATCTGGCTCTGGAAGGGGCTGGCGCCGTCGATCGACATCATCGGACCGGACCTCTACACCACTGATTTCAGCACCTATAAGGAACTCATCCAAACGTACCATCGGCCCGACAATCCGCTTTGGATTCCGGAGACCGGAAACAGCGAAAGCTATGCAAAGTTCTTTTTCTACGCGCTTGGCCAGGGAGCAATCGGATTCTCTCCCTTTGGCGTGGACCATCCGGATGGGAACATCGCCGGCTCCCAGCCGCATGCCGGACATGCGCGCAACTTTGCGCTGATTGGGCCCATGGACCGCGAGATTGCCCAGCTCGAATTTGAAGGCAAGCTCAAAACAAGCGTGGAGGAGCCCGGGAAGCCAGAGCAGGAACTGGACTTCGGAGAGTGGCAGGCCGCGGTGGCCTTTGGTTTTCCGCAGGCCGACGGCCGCAACGCTCCGGGGACAAGAGATGCGCGCGGCGTGGTGCTGGTGGCGCAGCTGGGTCCCGATGAGTTCCTTGTTACCGGCTTCGATGCGAGCGTCAAATTCCATCTGCCGGGCAAACTTCCCAATATTCGTTCGCAAATCCTTACCGCCGAGCAGGGGAGTTATGTAAATGGCGTCTGGAAGATGACGCGTTTGTTGAATGGCGACGAAGTGGACCGCGGCTTGCGCTTTTACCAGCAGCCGGAGGTAGTGCGCGTGCGGATGGGAAAATTCTGAAAGCTGCTGCCGGCCACGCGCAAGCAACTTCAAATGGCGAGAGGGCTGTGATGAACCCGAAGGAGATAAGCCGCCGCACGGCTCTGAAGGCGAGTCTTGCCGCCACCGCGCTGGCATCGATGCCCGGCATGGTGAAGGGCGAAGAGGCGCTGGAAAAGAAGCGTAGAATTCAGCAGTCGGTCTGCCGGTGGTGCTACCAAAAGATTCCGCTGGATGACCTGTGCCAGTCGGCGGCGCAGATCGGCCTCCTGGGCATTGACCTGCTCGAGCCCGAAGAGTATGAAGTGCCGCGCAGGTACGGACTCATTTGCACCATGGGCAAAGCCGGTGGCGGCGAGATCAAGAACGCGCTCAACCGCACTGAGAACCACGCCGCGATCGAGGCCGGTTTTCGCAAGAACATCCCGCTGGCGGCCAAGGCGGGCGTGCCCAACGTCATTACCTTCTCCGGCAACCGCCGCGGCATGAGCGACGACGAAGGTGCGCGCAATACCGTCATCGGCCTCAACCGCGTAAAGAAGATTGCCGAAGACAACGGCGTCACCATCTGCCTGGAACTGCTCAACAGCAAGATAAATCACCCCGATTACATGGCCGATCACACCGCTTGGGGCGTGCGCGTTATGCAGGAGGTCAACTCACCCAATGTGAAGCTGCTCTATGACATCTACCATATGCAGATCATGGAGGGCGATCTGATCATGACCATCCGCGCGAACCTTGCATGGATTGCGCACTTCCACACCGGCGGCGTCCCGGGCAGGCATGAGCTTGATGATACCCAGGAGGTACAATGGGACGGTGTCATGCGAGCCATCGCCGGAGCGGGATTCAAGGGCTATGTGGGGCACGAGTTCATTCCGGTGCGCGATCCCATCACCAGTCTCCGTGCGGCTTATGAGTTATGCAATGTGTAAGCCTCGTCCGCTGTGTATCTCTTCGCGGAACTGAGGAGTGCCCTATCTTTCAAACCTATTGCAATGCGCAGTCAGTGGAGGGTCGAACAAGTCATGAAGTCTTTGCTTCTTTCTGAATACAGCCATCTTGAAATCGCGGATATGCCAGTGCCTGCCGTTGGTGCAGAGGAAGTTCTGGTGCGGGTCGAGGCATGCGGCATCTGCGGCAGCGATGTGCACGGCTATGATGGCTCGTCAGGCCGGCGCATTCCGCCGATTGTGATGGGCCATGAGGCAGCGGGCACCATAGCTGCGGTCGGTTCGGCTGTGCGGGGATTCAAAGAGGGCGACCGTGTCACCTTCGACTCCACGGTCTACTGCGGCGAGTGCCAGTACTGCGCGCGCGGCGAGATCAACCTCTGCGACAATCGCCAGGTGATCGGCGTCTCCTGCGGCGACTACAGGCGTCACGGCGCATTTGCCGAGTATGTTGCCATCCCGCAGCGCATTCTTTATCACCTTCCGGATCACTTCGATTTCGCTGAGGCCGCCATGCTCGAGGCGGTCTCGGTGGCGCTGCACGGTGTGCGCGTTTCGCTGGCATCGGGTGGCGAAACCGCGCTGGTCATCGGAGCGGGAATGATCGGCCTGCTCACCCTGCAGGCCGCGCGCGCCGCGGGCTGTGCGCGCGTATTCATTACGGACGTCGATGAGACCCGGCTGAATCTGGCCAGGCAGGTTGGCGCCGATGAGGCCCTGCACCTTTCGGGGGATGAACTTGCTGCTGAAGTGAAGAGGTTGACCGGCGGCCATGGCGTGGATCTGGCCTATGAGGCGGTGGGAAGAAACGAGACCGTTGCCGCGGCCATCGATTGCACGCGCAAAGGAGGCACGGTGACTCTGATCGGCAATATCGTGCCGGAAGTGACCCTGCCACTGCAAAAGGTGGTTACGCGCCAGCTCCGCTTGCAGGGTTCCTGCGCCTCGGCCGGCGAGTATCCGCAGGCCATCGACCTGATTGCCAGCGGCAA
>JAJZNH010000255.1 GCA_021811745.1 Acidobacteriota bacterium | reverse complement strand
ACGTGCTCTTCGACAAGCTGGTCGAACGATTCTGGCCCGGCCCGCTCACCATCATCGTTCGTGCCGGCACCAAGCTGCCGCTGCGTTCGACAGCCAACACCGGCAATGTTGCCTTGCGCGTGCCTGATGCCGTCATTCCCCGCGCTGTGGTCGAGTGTTTTGGTTTGCCGATCACTGCCACTTCGGCGAATCTCCAGGGCGCCTCGGAGTGCACGCATGCCTCCTGCGTCCGCGACCAGATCGGCGACCGCATTCCGCTGATTGTCGATGGCGGCCCGACCGCGCGCACCCTGCCGACGACGATTGTGGATCTCTCGCTCGGCCCCGGCCGCTGGGAAGTTCTGCGCGAGGGCGCCATTCCCACGCACGAAATCGTCATGGCGCTGCAACGCTAACATCAAGCGTAAGATAGAGCACATGGAGTGTGGGGCCAATCCGGGACGATGCAAGCGGATTCTGGGTCTGGCGCTCTTGCTGCTTCTTGCTTTTGCCGCTGGGTCTGGTCTCTGGTTCCACTGGGTCTACGCGCAGATTGAGCGATACGCAGGCCAGGACCAGGCCGCTCCGTCCGACGCGATCGCCGTCTTTGGGGCGGCCGAGTACGATGGACGGCCGTCGCCGGTTTACCGCGCCCGCCTGGATCACGCTCTGGACCTTTACGACCGCGGCACCGCTCCGCTCATCATCACGCTGGGCGGCCCGGGCGGCGATCAGTACTCGGAGGGCGAGGTTGGCCGTGAGTACCTGATGGGCATGGGAGTTCCTGAGCGGGCGATCATCGCCGAGACGCACAGCCGCGACACGGAGGATTCGGTTCGCCGTCTGGCCGTCATTGCCCGCGCCAACGGGTTGCATCGCCTGGTCGTCGTGAGCGATGGCACGCACCTGTTCCGCATTCATGCCATCTGCGTCGCCGATGGCCTGGATGTGCTTACCTCGCCGCGTCCCAGGATTTCTGTTGCGGGCGGAAAAGACGAAGCTGATCCCATTCTGCATGAGATGCTCAGCTACACCGCGTGGCGGCTGCATCTGCATTAAGGCGGCCTTTTTCGGTGCCGCAAGGGGGAGATTCTTCTGGCGGATTGCTGCTCTTTAGTGCAGGATGGCCAGCGCGCCCATGGCAAAGAGTGCCGCGCTCGCGGTGGAGAGAAAATTTACCGCGTCGTTGTTGAGCCAGCCGCGCTCTTCCAGGGTCGCTCCCAGCAGGCTGTCGAAGAAGAGGCCGAAGACACCGCCGGCGCAGCTGACGCTAAACATGGCGTGGCCGCCGCGCAGCGCCAAGGTTCCCACGCCAGCAACGATTCCGGCCGCAAGCATGCCGCTGAACGTGCCGGCCAGAGTGACGGCGCCATCCTTGCCGGGATCGACGGCGCGCAGCGTCGTGACCAGGCGCGGCCGGCCGCCGAAGGCCTGACCGATCTCCGACGAAACCGTATCGGCCGCGGCCTCCGCCATCGCCGCCAGCCCAACGGCGAAGAAGGACTCCGGCGCCAGGGAGCCGTGCGCGAACCAGCTTGAGTTAATCGCCCAGGATCGCATGGCTCCGTTGGAAACAAGGGCCGCAACGCCCAGGTTGGCCGCTACCTGGGAGGACGAGCGCCCGAACCGGTTCTCAGCAATGCCCATCCTCTCCTTCTGCTGCCGGCCCAGCCTGGTGGCGGCGAAGGCCAGCAGGGAAACCGCCAGTACGGGGACAAGCGCACTCTGCCAGGGTTCGTAGGGGAGCGAGACGGTGGAAAACATGAGGCTGGCCGTGATCGCGGCTCCGGTGGCCGCCGCCGCTGGCGTCGCCGCGCGCAGCTTCCACGTCACGAGTCCGAGGAGCACGCTCAGTCCTGTCGTCCAGACCGCCACCGCGGCGTAATTCACTGCCCACCAGTGGGTCTCAAGGATCACGTCGGCAGCCGCAAAGGGCAAAACGGCAAGCAGAACCAGTTTCGATTGCCAAATCAGCTTCATGCGCGCCATGCTTCATCGTAACCTTCGCGGTTCATCCGACTCTCCAGGGCCGCTCAAGCGCGTCTAAAATAGAACTGCAGCTTCACAGGTCAGAAATGCAAGTTCGAGCAGGTACGGCAAGAGGAGACTTCGGAATTGTCCGAGGGTGCTCCATGTCCTTTTTTGTCCCGGGCATCAAGCGTTTGCAACGGCAGATATACCCCAGTTGCCTGATTTACAATCACGAAGTAAGCAGGAAAGATTCTGAATGAGGCTTTTTTTCATGATCTCAGGCCACGCGCGCGCGCGGTTTGCACAGGCGGGTGCGGCCCTTGCGGTTGCCGCCCTCATCGCCGGTTGCGGCAATAACTACCGGCCCGTGGTGACACCTATCACCCCGAGTGGGCCGCCTCCCCAGCCACCTTCGTATGCTGTGACAGTCTCGTCTCCGTCGCCGACAACGCCCGGGATCGCCACCATCATCGACTATTCCGGCGATACGGTGATGGCCATGGCTCCCATCGGCCCCGGTCCTAAATCGTTTGTCATGGATACGCTTGGCTCCATCGGCTACACCGTCAACAGTGACGGCACCATGAGCAACTTCCCAATTACGACATCTTTGCAGGAAAACAACGTACTGTACACGACGCTTCCTTCCACGGCGCAGCCCATCAACCTGCTGGCGCCATCCTCGGGGCTGTGGGCCACCGATCTGAATGGGAACGTAGCAGATGTCTTTTCGGGGAGTCCGGCAACCTTCAAGCTGGCCGTGCCAGTGCCTGCCACGCCGGTATTCATTACTGGCAGCCCCAATCTCCAAGGCCAGCGCGAGTACGCCATCAGCCAGAATTTCGTCGACCCAACGGGTGTGGCCTGCAATGTCTCACCCACGACCGTTACTGAGAATGGTGTTGCCACTCCCATCGAACTCGCGAACTACTCGACTGATCCGCCCATTCCAGTTGGCAAGTGCCCTGTCTATGCCATACAAACACCCGATCA
>JAJZNH010000528.1 GCA_021811745.1 Acidobacteriota bacterium | reverse complement strand
GCCGGTGTCAGCAACGACGGTGGTGTACTTGCGCAACTGTTCGAGCAGATTCTTGGGCATTGTTCCTCCTGGGGATGCGTATTCCGGTCGAACGCGCGTTCAGGTTTAGTCTATCGCTTCTTGCGGCGTGCCGAGTCAACGCCCCGTATATGGGCGCACTTTAAATCTTAGACGATCTCGGGCATCACTATGTGAGTGAGCCTGCCCAGTCCGGAGATGGAAACTTCAACGCGATCGCCCGGGACCAGCGGCCCAACGCCGGAAGGAGTTCCAGTCAGGATCAGATCTCCCGGCTCAAGCGTGAAGGCCGCGGTAATGGCACTGAGCAGGGTGGGGATCGGAAAAATGAAATCCAGCGTTGAAGCGTGTTGCCGCACCTCGCCATTCACGCTCGTTTCGATGTTCAGGCCGGCCTCCAGGTCCAACTCGTCGCTGACGATCGGGCCTACCGGGCAGAACGTGTCGAAGCCCTTGGCGCGCGTCCACTGGCCGTCCTTCTTTTGCAGATCGCGGGCTGAGACATCGTCCGCGAGCGTACAGCCGCGGATGATGTCGCGCAAGTTCATGCCGGGTTTCAGGTTGCGGACGCGCCGGCCAATCACCAGCGCCAGCTCGCCCTCGAAGTCGACGCGGGAGGACGCGCCGGGCAAACGCACCACGCCACCCGGAGCGAGCAACGAGGACGGCGGCTTGAAGAAAAGCAGTGGCTCGGCAGGCATCTCATTGCCCAGTTCGCGCACATGGTCGCGATAGTTGCGGCCTACGCAGACGATCTTGGAGGGCGTGACCGGGGGCAGCAGATCGGCCTTGCTCAGAGGCATCGGATCGAAGCCGGATTCACCCTGCCCGGACTGTGCGCGCGCCAGCCGGCAAGCCAGGTCATCTTCTGGAATTGGCGCGGGACCGGTGATCCAGAGCTCACCGTCGCGATCGTCCACGGCGCCGTAGCGGATCTGGTTGTCGAGTAAAAAGCGGCAGTATTTCATGGGCATTCTCTCCTGGGGCCGTCAGCCAAGGCTATGGGTTGGGTACGGTCTCCTGCGTCTCGGCCGAGCGGGCGCTTTCATTGCCGTTCTGGTCGATGGCGCTGACGCAATAGTGATAAGTGCGACCGGGCTGGATGTTGGCGTCGTGAAAGGACGGAGCCACGACGGGCTGCGAAGGTGAGATGCGCTGCCAGTTCTGGCCCGCCTCACGGCGGTAGACGATGTAACCGGTAAGACTGGCATCAGAAACGGGCTGCCAGCTCAGGTCGATGGATCGCTCCGCGCCGTTCTCAGCAGGATTGGCTACAGCGGCCAGACCAGCAGGGACCGGGGGCGGAAACACATCCACCGCTTCAATGCGCAAAGGCGGTGAAAGCGCTCCGGGCAACTCCATTGCTTTTCCGTCGAGTGTGACGCGAAGCACGCGCTGGGCGCGATACTCGTAGGTTGCGCCAAACCGGATGTCCCTATCGAGAGCGCGGCCGGGGAGCACACCGGCGGCAACCAGCAGATTCTGTTCGACCGGCTCGGGCTGCGGCGCAAGGAGTCCCTGATCGGTCTTGGCCGCGGACGGAGTAAGTAGCTTCCGCCTGAGACGAACGGCCGTGCGCGTCAGTTCCTGCGCATCAGGACCCGGATTCCAGCGCAGAAGGATTCCGTTCTTCCGCATTTCGGCGGTAAGGCCGGTGACGGGTGGGGGCGCCTCGCCGGCCAGAACCACGGCAGAATTCGATGGCCCAGCCGAGCGTCCGTTGCGGTTGCTTAACTCGACAAGGTAAGTAAGCGGATGCGGCGCGCCTGCAGCCAGAGCAGGAGGCAGAGTATCTGTAAAAGTCCCGGCAGCGGCGGGAGCCAGTTGCAGCTTGGCGACGGCGACGCAGGCGCTCTTTGCGGTTTCCTTGCGGCAGACGCGGGTTGCAATATTACCCTTGAGCAACAACTGATCCGTATTTTCCTTGGGCATGGTCCAGGTAAGTACGACCTGGTCGCCGGCGCGGGAGGCGGCGAGATCCTTTACCGGCTCAGGTAGGTTGAGCGATGGCGGCTTGGGCGCAGCCGGCAACCCGCAACCGGTGAACGCGGGCCCGGCGGCCAACCCTAAGGCCAGCGCCAGCGCAGAGAGCGCACCTTGTCGCAGGGAGTGCATTGCCCTCTCAGTCTACCGGAGCAGCACGGGAGAGACACCACCGGCGCCGCAACGGCATTCCGGTTACTCCTCCCGCAAGGCTTGCATCGGGTCCAGCCGCGAAGCGCGTGCCGCGGGTATCCAGACCGCGAGCAGCGCCACTGAGAAAAGGAAGATGGGAACAGCGACGAAAACAGCCGGATCCCAAACTTTCACACCGAACAAAAAGCTCGCAAGCAACCGCGTGAGCCCAAAGGCCGCGCCCAGCCCCAGGATCGCGCCCGCCATTGCGAGCTTCATGCCCTGCCCGACAACGAGATTGCGAATCGCCGCGCTGTCCGCTCCCAATGCCATGCGGATGCCCAACTCCTGGATGCGCTGCTCCACCGAGTATGCCATGAGCGCATAGATGCCGATTGCCGCCAGAATCAGCGCGAGAATGCCGAAGGTGGTCAGCAAAAGCATATTGAATCTCTGTTGCGCAGTGGAGAGCGAGACCACTTCGTCCATAGTGCGGACGCGCGCCACAGCGAAGCCTCCGCTGGCCTGGCGCAACTGTTCCGTAATGGCGGAGACGAACTGGCTTGGATCGCCGCGCGTGCGGAGAACCCAGCGCGCGGGCATCATGCGCGCGTTGAGCGCGGTCATGCCATCGGTTACCTGTGCCAAAGGCACGAAGATCATCCGGCCAGGAACGCGATCGAGTCCGCCGTCGTGGGTGTCGCCCACAATACCGATAATCACGCGCGCTGGTTCCGCGAACTCCGGCCCGATATCCTTGCCGATCATGATTTGCCGGCCTATAGGATTTTGATGGGGCCAGCCCTGTTCGGCGAG
>JAJZNH010001001.1 GCA_021811745.1 Acidobacteriota bacterium | reverse complement strand
GGAGCAGCCCCTGCTCGGCAAATACAACGCGCAGGAAGCCGTCTTCCAGTGCACCACCTGCGGAGCGTGCGAGTTCCAGTGCCCGGTGGGCATCGAACACGTGCCGATCCTCGTCGGACTGCGCCGCGGCGCGGTCAACACTGGCGCGTGGGAAGACGAACACGGCGGCAAGCTTTTTCTCGCTCTCGAACGCGGCAGCAACGCGCTGGGCATGAGCGCGGCCGAGCGCGACAAGTTCATCGAGAAGAATGCGCTGCCCATCTTCGACGGATCGCAGGAGTATTGCCTGTGGCTTGGCTGCATGGGCGCCTACGATCCCAAGGGACGCGAGATTGTTCTGGATCTGGTCCGCGTCTTGAATCACCTGGGGACCAGCTACGGCGTGCTGCGCAAGGAGAAATGTACGGGCGACCCGGTCCGCCGCCTCGGCAATGACCTGCTCTTCCAGCAACTGGCCGAATCGAACCTCGACGCGCTGGCGCAGAACAAGGTCAAAAAGATGATTTCAATCTGTCCCCATTGTGTCCGCACAATCCAGGAGGATTGGAAGGAATACGGCCAGCCTCCAGCAATCGAGCACCACAGCGAGTTTCTCTCCCGCCATCTAAGCCAGCTACAGCCTGCCCAAAACAAGCAGAAAATCGTTTTCCACGCTCCCTGCTATTTAGGCCGCTACCGCAATGTCTACGACGAACCGCGCTCCGTGGCCGCGCTGGCTGGTCAGCTTGTCGAGGCTCCGCGCTCGCGCGAGCGCAGCTTCTGTTGTGGAGCCGGCGGCGGCCTCGCCTTTCTCGGCGAAGAGACCGGCGAGCGCGTGAGCCACAAGCGCGCCGCCGAACTGGCCGCCACAGGGGCCGAGGTGATCGCCGCAGGATGCCCCTTCTGCAATACCATGTTCCGTGATGCCCTGGCGGCCAGAGGCGATGGCGCGCCGCAGCTCGTGGACATTGCTCAATTGGCCGCTCGCGGACTGCCGCGCAGCGGCGCCAGCTAAGATCAACCGGAGACCTCAAGCATGAAGATTCTTGTCGCCATCAAGCAGGTTCCCGAGCGCGATGCGCCGGTGCGCATCGGCGCGTCCGGCAAATGGATTGAAGAGGCGGACCTGCAATTCGCGCTCAATGAACCGGACGCCTACGCGCTGGAAGAAGCGCTGCAGCTCAAGGACAAGCACGGCGGCGAAGTGGTCGCGGTGAGTGCCGGGCCGGAGCGCGTGGGCTCTACGCTTCGTGAAGCCCTGGCCAAAGGCGCCGACCGCGCCATCCACATCGTCTGTGACGACCTGGGCGAGCGCGACGCTCTCGGCGTGGCGCGTCTGCTGGCCGGCGCTATCAAGCCCGAAGATCCCGACCTCGTGCTCACCGGCTTGCAGTCGGAAGACCTCGGCCATGGCCAGACCGGCGTTATCGTTGCCGAGCTCCTCGGGCTGCCGCATGCCACGTTGATCCTGCACGTGGAAAAAACCGAAACCGGCATCAAAGCAAAGCGCGAAATGGAGGAGGGCTGGTTTCAGTTCATCGAAACGTCCACGCCCGCCGTGCTCACCATGCAATCCGGCGGCAACAAGCTGCGCTACGCCACTCTGATGGGCATCAAGCGCGCCAAGACCAAGGAACTGCGCGCGGTGAACGCGGCGGATCTCGGCGCCGGACCTGCGCCGGTGGCCGTGCTTGAACAGATCACCATGCCGAAGAAGCAAAAGTCCACGCAGATTCTTTCGGGATCGCCCAAAGAAGCAGCGACAGCATTGGTCGAGAAACTGAAGACGGAGGCGCGCGTACTATGAGCAGCATTTTGGTGGTTCAGGAGGCGCGCCGCGACGGGAGCGCCCGCATCTTTCAAGAGACATTGGCTGCCGGCCGCAAGCTGGCCGCGCTGACGAGGCTGCCGCTCGAAGCGGCCGCCGTTGGCGATCCGAACACGAACATCTTTCGCGAAATCACAGGCACGCCGCCCATCGCCGGCCACGCCATTCGCCATCCGCTGCTCGCGGCCTACACCGCCGACGGCTATGTGCTGGCCTTTGAGCAGTTGATCCGCAAACTTGAGCCGCGCTTCGTTCTGTTTCCGCACTCTTACCAGACGCGAGACTTTGTTCCCCGGCTCGCCGCGCGCTTCGGTCAGGTACTCATCGGCGACGTCACCGCCATTGAGGACGGGCCGGCATTTGAGCGCCAGCTCTTCCAGGGGCGCATCAACGCGGCGTATCGCCACACGGGCGACGGCCCTTGCTTTATCTCGATCCAGAACGGCGCGTTTCGCGCCGGTGAGCCCAGCAGTGGCGCAATGCCGGTCAGCGAGTTCGCACCTGCGATCGAGTCCGCGCAGATTCGCACCCGGCCCAGCGAGCCTTTCCGCGAATCGGCGCAGACCGTCGATCTTGGCTCGGCACAGCGCATTGTAGGCGTGGGCCGCGGCATCAAGGCCGCCGATAACATGCAGCTCGTCGAAGCTCTCGCCAGCGCGCTCGATGCGGAGCTGGCCGCCTCACGCCCTATTTGCGACAACGGCTGGCTACCCATGGAACGTCAGGTGGGCAGCTCCGGCCAGACCGTGGCGCCTAAGCTCTATCTCGCCATCGGCATCTCGGGCGCGATTCAACACCTGGTTGGCATGAAAGGATCGCAGTGCATCGTGGCCGTCAACAAGGACGCTGACGCGCCCATCTTTGAGGTTGCCGACTACGGTATCGTTGGGGATCTCTTTGAGGTCGTGCCGGCACTTACGGAGGCAGTGAAAGCGGCGAGGTGAATGGAACGCCCGGGCGCCAGGCGATCTGATTCATCTTGCGTCTTTCCCAACGACAAAGGCCGCTGCGCCGTGTTCTCTTTCATACAGCGCAGCGGCGCTTCACCGAAGGAAGTTCACCGTGCTCGTTCCCGAAACCTATCTGGCTGCGTTGAGCCTTACCGTTCTCACCATGCTTTGCTGGGGATCGTGGGCCAACACA
>JAJZNH010000051.1 GCA_021811745.1 Acidobacteriota bacterium | reverse complement strand
ACCGGCATGGGTTTGGCTTTGGTGCGGCGCCTGGTGGAGTCACTGGGCGGCCAAACCGCCGTCGAAAGCCGCCTCGGACACGGAACCACCTTCCGCTTCACTCTTCCCGTCGCGTCGGTGGAAATCATCCACCATCCCGTCGAGGTGGGCTGATCCATGGCAGAGATCATTCTGGGGAAAAAACCGGAACCGGGCAAGCTGCGCATCTACATCGGCGCGGCGGCGGGTGTAGGCAAAACCTACCAGATGCTCAACGATGCCCACATGATGAAGCACCAGCAAGGCATCGATGTCGTCATCGGCATTGTGGAGACGCATGGACGCAAGGAAACCGAGGCTCGCATCCGCGACATCGAGATCATTCCTCCTCGGGTGATTCCATATCGTGGCGTCAACCTGAAAGAAATGGACCTGGACTCCATTCTGGCCCGCCATCCTCACACCGTCCTGGTGGACGAACTGGCGCATACCAACGTCCCAGGCTGCAGGAATCACAAGCGCTACGAAGACGTGCTGGAGTTGCTCGACGCCGGCATCAATGTCATGGCGACCGTCAACATTCAGCATCTCGAAACGCTCAATGACGCCGTCAGCCGCTCAGCGAACGCCATTATTCGCGAAACCATTCCCGACAACTTCCTCAAGCGCGCCGACGAGGTTGTCAATATCGACCTGACCGTGGACGAACTCCGCACCCGTTTGCGCCAGGGCAAGATCTACCCGCAGGAGAAAGTAGAGCAGGCGCTGTCCAACTTTTTCCGCAAGGGCAATCTCAATATGTTGCGCGAGTTGGCGCTGCGCACCACTGCCGAGCAGGTGAGCAAGCGCGCCGCGGAATACCGCCGCACCCAGGGGCTGGAGCAGGCTCCCATTCCGGAGAAGGTGATGGTCTGCCTCAGCACCCGGCCCGGCACCGAAAGGCTGCTGCGTGTGGGCGCCCGCGTGGCCGGCCGTCTGGCCAGCAACTGGTACGCCGTCTATGTTCACCGCCCCGACGACAGAGGCCACAGCGATCCCGAAGCATTCCACCGCATTGAGGAGTATCAGCGCATGGCACGCGACCTGGGCGCCCAGGTGGTCGATCTCACCGACCGCAATGTTTCAGACGCGCTGATCCGCTTCGCCCAGCAGGAAAATATCTCGCACGTCGTCTTCGGACAGTCGGCCCGCTCGCGCTGGGACATTCTGCTGCGCGGCTCTGTGCTTAATCGCTTTCTCAATGAAGTCCGCGACGTCACCGTCCAGGTCGTGCCGATGCAAAAGCCGCTGCGGCGGGGATGATCCCAGGCCTGCGTTCTGCCCGCGGTTGCTCCGGCCGCCCCTTCGTTTCTTACGGATCAGGCAACCTCGCGCTACGAGCCGCATGCTTCGGGAACGATGCGCCGGATCAGCCCCTGTGGTAGCTTGGAAGTAGCACTCCTGTGCGAG
The DNA here is from genome assembly GCA_021811745.1 of Acidobacteriota bacterium. The sequence goes on along the minus strand of JAJZNH010000051.1, from coordinate 1,531 downwards.
CTCGTAGCTCAGTTGGTAGAGCAACGCCCTTTTAAGGCGTGGGTCCTGGGTTCGATTCCCAGCGAGCTCACCACCTTTGTGTGGCAGCCGCCGTTTGGCAAAGCTTCGTCTTTTCCATACTGCCGGGGCTGCTCTCACAGCCTCGGCCAGAAGTGTTCTTCCGCGCAGGCACGCAGCCTCTCGGCCGCAGTCTCGGCCGTAATATCCCGCTGCGGCATTCCCAGCATCTCGAACCCCACCATGTACTTGCGCACCGTGGCCGAGCGCAGCAGCGGCGGATAGAAGTGCGCATGGAAGTGCCACTCCGGATAGGCCTCGCCGGTCGTGGGCGTCTGGTGAAAACCCATCGTGTACGGAAAGCTGGTTGCAAACAGGTTGTCAAAACGCGTGGTCATCCGTTTGAGCGCATCGGCCAGCCCGTCGCGTTCACTACTCGTAAACTCTGGCAACGCTCCCATGTGACGCCGCGAAAGCAGCAGCACCTCGAACGGCCAGACGGCCCACCACGGCACCACCGCCGTGAAATGCTCGTTCTCAAAGATCACCCGCTCGCCGGCCGTTCTCTCCGTTTCCAGATAATCGCACAGCAGACAGCGGCCGGTCCTTGCAAGATGCTCTTTCTGCGCCGACGTCTCCGCCGCCGGCTCGTCCGGCACAAAACCGGTAGACCAGATCTGGCAATGGGGATGCGGATTGCTGGCGCCCATCATGGCGCCGCGATTCTCGAAGATCTGGACGTACTGAATCCAATCCAGCCCGGCCAGTTCCTGGTGCTCCCGCGTCCAGGCATCCACCACACGGCGAATCTCCTCGCGGGTCATGCGGGCCAGGGTCAGTCCGTGATCGGGATGGAAGCAAAGCACCTTGCAAATGCCCCGGACGGCTTCTGCCGTCAGCAGCGGCGAAGCCGGCGCCTCTACCGTTGCAGGGGCCTGCGGAAGCAGGGCTGCGTAATCGTTGACGAAGGAAAATACGCTTTCGTATGCCGGATTTTGGGCTCCGCCCGCTCTCTTATTGCCGGGGCACAGATAGCACTCCGGATCATAAGCCGCTCCCGGCGGCGTTGCCGCCTGCCCAACCTCGCCCAGCCAGGGCCGCTGCGTACGATGCGGCGAAACCATTACCCACGCCTGCCGCAGCGGATTCCAGCGCCGATGGGGATATTGCCATTTCTTTTCCATGTTTTCTCCAAATCCCATTCTAAGATGCTGAACCAAGGAGCCTTCGGCTCCTTGCCGCACTCCTGCACGATCCTGAATCAGGAAAACTTTCCGTCGTTTGGCCGCCGGGCGGGGATGGTTCTACCATAGACGCTGCGCGGCTGCCCTCCACTCCGCGCCAAGGTGGTTTTTTCGGGGATGCTTTCGGCTGAAGACATTGTCGCGATGCACGACCAGCGGATCCGTGCCTGGCACCAGCAGGAGAATCCGCATGAGGATGCATCCCTTTCCGCACATTCGGCTGCCGCCAGTACCGCGAACGAACTCGCAGCCGGATGGCTGCGCACTCTCACCCTCCACCACCGCGCCAA
>JAJZNH010000481.1 GCA_021811745.1 Acidobacteriota bacterium | reverse complement strand
TCGGGAAAGAAGGGATTATTCACATCGGAAATGATCAGCCCGAAGAGCCGCGTGCGGCCCATGCGCAGGCTGCGCGCATTCGGGTTGGGAACGTAATTGGTTTCAGCGATGGCGCGGCGCACGCGCCCGACCGCCTTCTCGCGCACACCCGGAAAGCCATTGATTACACGCGAAACCGTGGCCGTAGAGACATTGGCGCGCTTGGCAACTTGCAGAATATCCATGCGACGAGGTGCAACCTTTCCAGCAATACTTTGCGCCGCTCCGGCGGAATCGTGCCGCCCCAGCGAGCGGACAGCTTGATCGCGGTTTGCCGCAATCGCGATCGCAGCCAGACTCGGCTTGGGGACCACACTCTGAGCGACAGCCGGGGCACGATCGCCAGCCGCGGCGCAGTTTTGCCGCTTTGCCGAGTCACCGGATCAATCTGAATCGTTGTATCATCGCTGCTCCAGTTACGTCAAAGCCCGGCCCGGCAGGCTGCGGCAGCGCCCGGGCACGCGGCTCTGCTTGCCGGCCGGAAGCCCGCGCGCAACCGTCCTCCTCCGGGGCTGGAAAGCCATTGTAATCCTTTACAATTCGTATCTGGGTGTTGTAATCTTTCTTTGCGCTATTCCTTATCCCTGCGCAAGGACTTTCTCATGGACCGGCGAACCTTCTGTAGTCTTACCGCGGGCGCGCTGTTCGGCAGCGGGCTGACGGCGGTCAATTCCTCTGCCGACGAGAGCACTGCCCAGCTGCACTTTACCCAGACACAAACCGGCGCCGGCCCGTTTCACGCTTCCGGTCAGGGCCGGCAGCCGCACATTCTGCTGATCAGCGCCGACATGGTCGGGCCCGACCTCTACCACCCCACGCGCCCGCTCTCCCGGCACGTCCAGTTGCCCGCCATCCGCTCGCTGATGCAAGACGGCACCTTCTTCGCGAACGCCTTCTGCACGGTGCCGCTCTGTTCGCCTTCGCGGGCCTCGTATCTGACCGGCCGCTACAGCTACGTGCAGGGCAACGGCGAGCGCGCGCCGCTCGGCCTCGAAACCGAGCTTCGGCCTAACGACACCATCTTTCCGGAATACCTGAAGGCGTGCGGCTACGTCGCCCGCCAGGTGGGCAAGTGCCACGTGGGCGAGGCGAAGTTCATTGACGCCTTTGGCGACAACGACCAGGCGTGGAATCGCTGGTCGCCGCCGGTCTTCGACGACGACGACTTTCTCGCCTACCAGCGCAGCCTCGGCGTCAAGCCGCAGAAGTACTCGCGCGAGATCGTCTTCCGCATGCAGGACCGCAGGACGCCGGGCAACTCGGTCGGCGGATGGGTCGTGCAGCAGGACGGCAAGCCCTTCCCCATGGAGGCACAATACAGCTACTACCTGGGCAAGAAGGCCATTGCAACAATCGAAAGCCTGCTGAGCAACGGGTCGATCGAGCACCATCCGATGTATCTGCAACTGGACTTTTTCGATCCGCACCAGCCGTTTTCGATTCCGGCCGGGTTTGAGGAGCGCGAACGCGAACTGCGCAGGATCATGACCGTACCGGAGTCCTGGCATACGGCCGAGCAGCGCAACTTCGAGCGCGCGCCGGACGAGCCGGAGATCATCGACATCTATCGCCGCTACTGGGGCATTTACGATCCCAAGACGCTGATCGACTATCGCATCGCCTACATTCTGCAGATGGAGCTGGTCGATCATGTCATCGGCATGGTGCTGGCGCGGCTCAAGGAGCTGGGCCTGTACGACAACACGCTCGTCGCCTTCATCTCCGACCACGGCGAGATGGACGGGCGGCGCGCCATCGTGGACAAGGGGGTCTACCTTTATCCGGACATCGTGCGCGTGCCGATGGTGATGAAGCTGCCGGGCAACGCGTCGCGCCAGCACGCCACGGTGAGCGCGCCGGCATCGCTGCTGGATCTGTCGCAGACGATTCTGGACAATGCCGGCATCCAGCCCGAGGCCAAGTTTGACGGCATCTCGCTGCGGAAGGCGCTGGAGACCGGCCAGGGCGAAGAGGAGCGCACGCTGCTGTTCTTCGGCGGCTGGCACGTGGGCGTCAACTTTGATTGCGGCATCCAGAAGCGCGCCGCCGACGGTCACCGCTATCTCTACTCCTACAACTGCACCTCGACGGTCGACGAGCTGTTTGACCTGGACAGCAACGATGCGGTCAATTTAATCGACAAGCCGGAATACGCGGCGTTGCGCAAGGAGATGATCCAGCACCTGGGCGCGGCGCTGCAGTCTGACCCGCGCTGGGTGGGCTACTGGGCCGAGTTCCGCATCGCCCGCGCCCAGGACCTGCCCAAAGCCACAGGCGACATGCAGCTCTTCGCGCTGCCGGATTGAAGTGGGAACGGGAATCCGCAGTGATCACGAAAACGCGGGTGCCCCGGGTTCCGTCCGCCGCGCTTGCCCGCCGTGGCGGGGCGGAGAGACCTGGGAATCGCTAAACCCGAAAGCACGATTTCGCCCAGTCAGAGAAGGTCAGCGCGAGCTGCGGCTCATGCGCGCTTCGCGGCGCTTTTGCGCCCGCCATTTCAGGCCAAGCCAGGCCAGGTAGCTCAGTTGAATCGTCCACGTCACCACATACGCGGCAATCAGGAATTCGTGGTCAAGGATGGCACGCTGATCCATTACTCTTTTCCCTTCTCTCCGAATGGGCTTTCCATCGCCAATTACATGCTAGAGACGCCGTGAAGAGCCGCCTCGGCTTCCTGGGCTGCGATCTCTTGGCTTTTGCGCTCGACGTTGTAGCGCAGGATGAGGATGAAGATTCCCCAAGCCATCCACCCCAGTACATTCCAGCCAAAAGCGGGCAGCATGGAACTAGCCATGCCGGAGCCGGGCCCACCGCCGAAGACCGGCGCGGGATGCTGCGTGCGCCACCAGCGGTTCGACATATAGACGATGGGCACGTCGAGCGCGCCGAAGATGCCCAGGACGGCGGCCAGCGTCTGCATCTGCGGGCCGGA
>JAJZNH010000405.1 GCA_021811745.1 Acidobacteriota bacterium | reverse complement strand
GCCCCGGCCAGCGGCGTGCCCTCGGTGGTCACATCCCAGCAGAACTGCAGCGAGTCCTCAATCACCGCCGCCAGGGCGCCAACGCGCAGCCGCACCTCGAGCACCCGGGCGCCGGGGTAAGCCGCGGCCGTCTTGGTGACCGCATCCACGATGCTGGCCGCGATGGAGAGCTCATGCATCGCTTTCAGCTTACGCTTTCAGCGCCTGCGGAGGGCCTATCCACCCGAAGGCCCGCACTCCGTTTGGAGCTGCCCCCGTCCCGGTTTTGGCCCGTTACTCCGGTGCCGGCGCGGAGAATGGAGAACAGCAAGGTCACCATTTGTATGGTTACGATCGTTCTGCCTTGCGAGCTTCCTTTTGCGCTATGATTTGCGTGCCGACAGGACCATCTCCTGATCGGGTTGGAGGCCTGCAAATGGCGAATTTCCTGCTCGGCCTGGCGTTTGTCCTGATGGTAGTCGGGCCCGCACTCGTGGCCTCCTACCTCCGCTCCAAATCCCACGATCACGAGAACTGACCGCTTCGGGAAGCGCTTCCGCTCTCTCAAAGATTCGAACTGGCGTTCCGGCCGTCCCGGCTGTCCAGCGATCCCGCCCCGGTGCGCAGCCACAATGCCTCTGCTTCCGCCAGGAAGCGGTAACCGGCTCGCCGGCATCGATCCACACTTTGGGTCCCGTCCTTCCGATTTTCCGCTTGCATTTTCCACAGACCGCCGTATAGTGGTAACATGTTATTGATTACGGATGAGCGGAATTGAAGGTTACTGCAGTGCTTATCCGCGGTGACTTTGCTGGCGCCAAACGCTCAGGGAAAGGGCTCGCACAATGAACGATCTTCTCGTTGCCGCTGTGTTTCTGCTGCTGGTCGCTTCGCCTGCCATTATGGCGGCGATGCCGCTGAAAGATGAGGAAGACCGGCCCAAGGGCCTGGCGGATTCCGTGCATCTGCCTTTCCCCTCGACTTCCCGCAGCCGCTGATTCTTTTCTGCTTCACGGGCTTCTCAAGGAGGCCCTCCCACCCGACAACGCTTGAAGTCTGGGCTGTCGTGTCCTGACCCTCTGGCGAACCATCGGCCAAGCCTCGTCTTCCCAACAAGCCTCGTCTTCCCAATTTGTCCGGTCCCGGGTCACCTGCGGCGCGGTTACCGCAGAGGGATGCTCTCTGCCACGGATGCGTGATTTCGCTCCTGCCCCAGGGAGGATAGGGTCAAGTTGTTGTTTTGGTCGGCAGGCGGCAGAAACAAGCCGATCCCGCGAAAGGGTCGTGTCACATGATCGATTTTCTGATCGGTCTCGCATTCGTCGCGATGATTGCCTTGCCGGCAGTTGTTGCCTATGTTCAACACCACCGATCCCACGAGAGCGGGGAGTATTGACGCCCCCCTGTTGTCCTTTTGGCTTCTCGTTCCGAGTCCTCGCGATTGCCCCGGGGCCCGGCTGGATTCCTCAACAAGTTGACCCGGGCGGATTCCGCTCGTATCGTTAAGATATGGGCGCCTCCAAAAATTCGGTCCGTATCGGCATTGCTGTGGCCATTATCCTCGGCACCATTGCCTGGCTCGCCTACACCGGGTACAGCTCCAACAAGAGCTACTATGTCACGGTCGCCGAACTCGGCGGCCTGGGCAACAAGGCCTACCAACGGCAGTTGCGCGTGGAAGGCTTCGTCAAGCCCGGCTCGATTCAGCAGGACGGTCCCAACGTCGATTTCGTGCTCGATGAGTTTGAAAGCCACTCGCCCAAGGCAGCCCAGAGCCACATGCTGAAGGTGGAGTACAAGGGCACGGAGCCGCCGCCCGACACCTTCAAAGACGACGCGCAGGCTTTGGCCGAAGGCACCTACGGCCGCGACGGCGTGTTCCATGCCACCGTGCTCCAGGCCAAGTGCGCCAGCAAATACGCGCCCGCGCAGCCCGGAGCCGCAACGCCCGCCAAGACGGCCTCCGCGGTTCCGCCTGCCAGTCCGGCCACGGCAAACTGATCGCTTCTCCCAACCGAATGCCCGCCAACCCGCCCGAGGCCGCCCGACCTGCCGACACCGCCCCAGCTTTCAGCGCCCGGGTCCTGGAAGTCTCGAAGCTCTTCGGATCCTTCGCCGCGCTGCGCCAGGTCTCGGTGGATCTCGAGCCTGGCCGCTGTTACGTGCTGCTGGGCGAGAACGGCGCCGGCAAGTCCACGCTGCTGCGCATCCTGGCCGGCCTGCTACGGCCCAGCTTCGGCAAGGTCCTGGCTTTCGATGGTCTCGATCCGCAGCAAGCTCGCGCGCGCATCGGCTACATGAGCCACGCGCCCATGCTCTACGACGAGCTCACCGCCCAGGAAAACCTGCGCTACTTCGCCAGCCTCTACCCGGGGCGCGCCTGCCTGTCGCCGGCCGAGGCGCTGCGCCAGGTGGGCCTCGATCCCGATCTCGACCGCACGCTCGGCCAGTATTCGCAGGGCATGCGCCAGCGCACCTCGCTGGCCCGCGTGCTGCTGCCGGTGCCGGAGCTGCTTCTGCTCGACGAGCCTTTCTCGAACATGGACATCGAAAGCGCCCGGCAGATGGTGGAACTGCTCGCGAAGTTTCGCCACGGCAGCCGGACGATCGTGATCACCACCCACCAGCGCGATCTGGCCGCGCCCATCGCCGACCGGGTGCTGACGCTGCGGGCCGGCCGCGTTGCCAGTTTCGAGCCGGGGTCTCCGACGCTATGAAGACCAACGGCGCGCGCTTTCTCGAATCGCTCGGCATTCCCTTCGAGCTGCGCGAATACGAGGTCGATCCCGACGATCTCTCCGCGGTCGCGGTAGCGCGCAAGATCGACATGCCGCCCGAACAGGTCTTCAAAACCCTGCTGACCACCGGCGGAGCGAATGTGTATGTCTTCGCCGCGATCCCGGGCAATGCCGAACTCGACTTCAAGAAGCTGGCCCGCGCCGCCGGCCTGCGCAAGGCCGAGATGGCCGCGCTCAAAGACGTGCAGCCGCTCAC
>JAJZNH010000413.1 GCA_021811745.1 Acidobacteriota bacterium | reverse complement strand
GTTCTGCTGCATCTGTTGGCGCCGCTGCATCTCCTGCATAATCTGCTGCGGAGTACGGACCGGGACGCCGGGGCCGAATCCCGGGTGATAGGCAGGAGGCGGTTGCGGCGCTTGCTGCGGCGGTTCTTCCTCAGCGGCAGAATTCGCTTCATTGGAAGCCTGGCTGGTGGTGGTAGCGGGTGGCGGCGATCCTTTGGGCTGGGCGCTCAGTAGAATCTCCCGTGGCGTCCCCTGCCCCTCGTCGCCGACCATGATGACGTTGTAGTCAGTGCCATCCAGCAGTTGCGAGAGCACGTCGCGCGCTTTTCCGGGGCCATAGACTCCAAAGACCCGCTCATCCGTCCCCATGCCCTCCACCTTGATGCCGGTCGAGGCGGCAACGTCTTTCAGAATCTGCTGCAAGCTGGAGTTTTTGGCTTCGATGCGCAGCCCGTGACTGTCCCAGACCACGGTCGCTGGACCCGGTTTGTCGTCCACGGGCCAGTTGGGCGGAGGCGGATCTGGAACCTTCGGTGCGGCAACAGGTTGCGCCACTGCGGTGGCGTGCTTAGGGGTGGACTTCCGCCGGTGAGCAGGCTTTGAATGATGAGCCGGTTTCTCTTTTGTCTTCGAAGAGGTTGTAGAAGAGGCCTTCTGGGGCGCGGCAGGCGTCTGCGGGACAGTGCTGGTCGCCAACAGGTTCTGGGTCCCCATCAGGATGGCGAACGGAGCCAGGAATGCCGCAAGGGCCCTCACGCGCAGATGGAGTGTCTTCGGCCTCATCTTGTCTTGCACGGCCCGGCACGCCGGTGGAATGAAAATGCGCATGGGGATCGGCTCTCTGGCTCGTGCATGGCTTCAGCCGCGGATGAAAAGACCCGGGTGCAGCAATGCGTTCCGCTCTACTGTACTAGACTAACAGTGGCCCGTGGACGCTCAAGATCGAGTCGAACGGGCAAGAGAGGAGCTTGGCGAAGATGCGCCTTTGTTCGAGGGCTTGGGTTGTTGCAGCAATGCTTTTGGCGCCGATGACGAGCTATGCCGTCACCTGCACCTCACAGGCCGAGCTGTCACCAGATGCGCGGAATGCACTGGCCTCCGCCGGTGCGCGGCTGGCTCAGGCCGTGCTGCAGCAGGACTTTGGCACTCTTCACGCTGCCTTGTTTCCCGGGGAGCAGGGTGCGTGGGACGGGATTCAGGGGGCGGCGGAACAGGCTGCGCCGCTCCTGAAGGGCGGACACATCCAGCTACGGAACCTCTACCTGCTCGATTCCAGCTCGCAATCGGCTCCGGCCGACACGGAATTTTTCTGTTCGAACGCAACCGGTTCGCTGACCGTGACCATTACGTTGCGGGCGCTGCCGCCCGGGAAATATGGCGTTGTGCTGGCCGATGCCGCCGGAGCCCCGATGGAGGGGCAGATGGGGATTATTCTGGCCTGGGAAGGCGGTTCCTCGCCGGGGTGGACACTGGCGGGCTTATCCGTGCGCCAGGGCAAGTTTGATGGGCACGATGGCGTCTGGTATTGGGCGCGCGGCCGCGAACTGGCGAAGGCCGATCCCTGGAGCGCCTGGTATTGCTACGAAGCGGCGCGCTACCTGCTTGTTCCGGTGGATTTTCTTTCCTCGCCGAATCTGCAAAGGCTCGACCACGAGGAGGAGCAAATCGAAAATTCTCCACGGAATGCCTTTCCTTATGTGCTTCACGCTGGGCCCCGCACGTGGACCATCGATGCGTTGCGTCTTGATCCATCGCTCCATCATGCCGATCTGGGCATTATGTACGAATCTACAGGCGTGACCGATCCGGCCGCGCTGCGCACTGAGGCGACCTCAGTGATGAGCGCACTGCTCAAGGCGCAGCCGGGGCTACGGGAAAACTTCTACGGACTGTGGGCGTATGCGATGCAGGATGGAAAGGCGACGCCGATTATGGAACTGCCCATGGGGCAGATACCTTAGGAGACAGCCGAGAGCTATCAATTGTCAGCTCTCAGTTTTCAGTTGTCCTGGAGCGGGTTCCCGGTCGAGCGCGGCTACAATGAACTGATCCCGAATCGATTTGAATTCAGACGGGAGAAAGACAAGTGGAACCGATCGATTTGCGCTCGGATACGGTGACGCGGCCCACCCCGGAGATGCGTGCGGCCATGGCCGCGGCAGAAGTCGGTGACGATGTCTACGGCGAGGACCCCACTGTCAATTTGCTGGAACGGCGCGCGGCGGAGATCTTCGGCCGCGAGACTGCGCTGTTTGTGCCCACGGGAACGATGGGCAACCAGATTGCCATACGGTTGCATACGCAACCCGGCCAGGAAGTGATTGCCGAATCCCGGGCGCACATTCTGGACTTCGAGATGGCCACGACGGCGGTCTTTTCCGGCTGCCTCATCCGCTCCATTCCCACGGAGCGGGGCATCCTGACCTGGAAGCACATCGAGCCGGCTATTGTTGGCCGCAACGGCTTGCGCGCAGCCACCGGGCTGATCGAAATAGAAAATACCGCCAACCTTGCCGGCGGCCGCTGCACGCGCCTTGAGGTGTTGGAGGAGATCTGGGCGAACGCAAAGGACCGCAAACTCCCCTTGCATCTGGATGGGGCGCGCATCTTCAACGCGACCACGGCACTAGGTGTGGACGTCAAGACGCTGACGCGGGGATTTGACACGGTGATGTTCTGCCTGTCGAAGGGTCTCGGAGCGCCGGTAGGTTCCATGCTGACAGGCTCGGCCGAGCTGATGGCCAGGGCGCGCCTCTACCGCAAAGCGCTGGGTGGTGGAATGCGGCAGGCGGGGGTGCTGGCCGCGGCGGGGCTGATTGCACTGGAGGAGGGCCCCAAGCGCCTCCGTGAAGACCACGCCAATGCCCGGCTGCTGGCCGAGGCGATTTCCAACCTCGAAGGCGTGACCATCGATCTCAAAAGCGTCGAAACCAACATTGTGATCATCCGGCTGAAGGGGCGGCTCAGCGCGGCGGAATTGGTAGCGCGGCTGAAGGCGCG
>JAJZNH010000547.1 GCA_021811745.1 Acidobacteriota bacterium | reverse complement strand
ACCCCGAGCCGCTACCTGAAGGGCATCCGTTGTGGAGTTGCCCCAATGTGCTGATTACGCCTCACGTGGGTGGCTCGACTCCGCAGTTCGCGCCGCGCTCGCTGCGCACGGCGGCCGGCGAGCTGTGCCGTTACATGAGGGGCGAGCCTCTGCAAAACGTGGTTCAGAAAGCGATCTGATCTGGAAAGCAGCACAACTTTCCTCGCGGCGTTCTTCAGGCGGTTGAGTCCGATAGGGGCGTCGCGTCTTGTTGAGCGGCGCTGGCCGCCGCCGCGCGCTGCCAGTCGCGCAGTCCGAGTACAGCCAGCGCCACAAGGCCTGCGTAGAGCAGAGCTGTAGGCCGCAAATCCTTATAAAGATACTCGCCTATATAAATCAGGTCTACGACTATCCAGAGCCACCAGTTGGCGGTGTGCTTGCGCGCCTGCCACCAACTGGCGACCAGGCTGTAGCTGGTGAGCGCCGCGTCCAGATGCGGCAGCGCCGCGCCTACGCGCACCATGAGCCCGCCCAGCAATATCGCGCCTGCCGCGCCTGCCGCCAGGCCCACAAGCCATCCGCGCAGATCGAGCGGCTCGACGCGCACATCGCCCTCCTCAATTACGCCACGCCACCAGTGCCACCATCCGTAAAGCGTGAAGGCGATAAAGAAGAGCTGAAGCAGCGCATCGGAGAAAAGCTTTGCGCGATAAAAGACGACAAGGTAGATCACATCCGCGGCCAGCACCGCCGGCCAGCAGATGAGCAGGCGGCGCGTGGTCAGCCAGATGCCGAGAATGGTTGTGACTACGCCCGCTGTCTCCAGCCAGTGCGCGGCCAGATAGGCCGGAATCATCGTCCAACTCATCACGCGCGCTCTCCTTGCTGCCGGCATGTTCGCGTCTCGGCCCATCGGCGCAGCGCGGCAAGCAATTCGCCGCCGGCATCCGGCCTGCGAAACCAGCGAGCATGACCTGCCAGGTAGCCGTCGTAAGCCATGCGCGCGCTCTCTTCCGAGCGCAACACACCCAGATAGTAATCAGTCTCGGAAAGCGCGAACTCGGCGTGACACAAAGCCGTCATCGGCGCAAGAGCCGCAGCCTCTTCTTCGGCGAGCGGCCGCACCGAGTCGTAACCTGCCAGCAGCGCATCCAGATGACCGAAGTGCACTGGCACGTTTTGCGGGTGCGCGGGGTCCTGTACCAGCACCAGCCACTCCACGATGTTGCGCTCGATGGCCTGCGCCAGATCGTGCACGGCGTTGGCGCGGTCCGCCAGGCCGAAGTCGATGATTGCCGTAGCCTGCGCGTTGTCTGTGAAGTTATTCCAGAAAAGGTTCGAGGCGTGCAGGTCATTATGCGTCCAGAGCGGCGGAAGTGCAGGCAGCAGAGGCAGCAGCTCCGCATGGAACGGCGCGAGCAGATCCAACGCCTCGCGCACGCACCGGCGCACTGCGGCGTGCTCGGCCAGCGATGGCCGCGCAGTGAGATAGCGCTCCAGATCCGCCTCAGGATTCTGGCCGGCAAAGATTGTGAAGCCCGCCAACAGTGGCCTGGGCTTACGGTATGGCGCATCGAATCCCCGTGCCGCAAGATGAAGCCGCGCCAGAGCCTGGCCGGCTGAGTACGCATGCGCCGCGCTGCGGAACGGCGTCCACGAGATTGCGTCTTCGTATAAATCAACGCCCTCCGGCATTCCATGAACCTCGTAGGTCCATTCACCGATTTCGACAGCCGTCTCGCCAGACGCAGAGGCAAACACGCGCGGCACCTGCGCGCCGGAGCCCAGCAGGTGCGCCAGGAAGCGATGCTCCTCATGCAGACCCTCGGCGTCGCGCACGGTGCGATGATGGCGCTTGACGAAGACGCGGCCGTTGCTTGTGGCGATGACTCCCGCTGCCGAAAATGGCCGTGGGCTGACGGAAAGGATTCGCTGCGCGTCACCGAGCATGGGAAATTGCCGTAGCAGCGAGCGCACCTCAGGCAGCGTCAGCGGCGGCCAGTCTGGCTCGATCATCGAGCCATCCATGCCGTGCATTTTCACTGTTGCGCTCATCGCATTGTCCTTCCGTTCAATCAGTGAACTTAGAAAGTGTAATGGGCGGCGAGACGTACTGTCGTGGGCGCGCCCAGGTGGACAAAAGTATCGCCGTAACTTGCTCCCGTGTCCTTCCAGTAGCGCACGTCTGAAATGTTGTCAGCGTAGAGCCGGAAGGTCACGCGGCCGTTCTCGCCGCCGGGCGTGTAGCGTGCGCCCAGGCTGAAGAGGTTGTAGCCGGGAACGCTCACCACGTCGTCGCGTGTGGCGGCTTTGCGCGCCGTATAACCCCAGCCGGGCATCAGGTGCAACCCGCCCATGTGGGGAAGTGCGAGATCGGCAAACAGCGCCGTGCGCACGCGCGGAACATTGATCACCTGCTTGTTGTTGAAAGCCGGAGTGCCCGTACCGGTGGAGATGGCGCTGATCGCCGCCGCCGATGCACTGAGTTGCAGCCAGCTTGTAGCTTTGCCCTGGGCGCCCAACTCGACGCCATCATGAGTCTCATGGCCCTCGGATTCAAAGCATAAATCGCCGGCTTTGCCGTTTGGGCAAAAGCTGTCGGGCCCCTGAATAGCTTTGGGATAGAAAAATGGCGCGCGCATGCGGAAGACATCCGCGGTCAGCATGATGCGTTGGCTCGGCGCGTACTTGGCCCCAATTTCGGCTTGGCGGGTGAAGAACGGCGCCAGGAACTGGGTGCCGTTATCAACCCAGAACGGCCCCTGCGGCCCCAGCGACATCATCACGCCGTAATTGCCATAGAGCGTAAGACCCTCAGCCGGGTTGAAGGTGATGGCGTACTGCGGCAGCCAGACCGGCTTGTCAGTGGGCTGGAGTACACAAACGCCGGGAATGGAAAAGTCTGAGCAGCTCGCATAGGCCGAATAATTATGGTCGCGCAGCCAGTCGAGCCGGCCGGCCGCGAGCAGTTGAATACGCCCCGGGACACGCAACTCATCCTG
>JAJZNH010000171.1 GCA_021811745.1 Acidobacteriota bacterium | reverse complement strand
GGGCGAAAACGGCGCCAGGCGCGCATCGTTCAGCACGCGCAGCTCGGTGGCCTCAATCTCGATCTCGCCGGTCTCCATCTTGGGATTGATGGCGTCCTTGTCGCGCAGGCGGACCTTGCCAACGGCGGCCACCACGTACTCGGGCCGCACCTGCTCGCCCTTGGCGTGGCCCTCCGGCGTAATTTCCTTGTCCAGAACAATCTGGCAGATGCCGGAGCGGTCGCGGAGGTCGAGGAAGATGAGGTTGCCGTGGTCGCGGCGGCGGTTGACCCAGCCCATGAGGACCACGCGTTTGCCGGCGCTGGCGGCGCGCAGCGTGCCGCAGCGGTCGGTGCGTTCAAGATTGCCTAAAAAGTCGAGAGACATTACAGATTGATTGTAAATGGAGGGAGTTTGATGAAGTTGAGCTGATGAGCGAGTGACTTGGGAGCTGGCCTGAGCTTTCTGGTGCGAGATGGATGGGCGGTTTACCGGCGGTTTACTGAAGCTGTGCATCGGACGTGCGTGGCGCATCTGTTGCGGCGTCGCCGGGAGCGGTACAACAGATTCCGCAAGCCAGCTTGAAATTGCTGGATCGGCGGGATTGGAACCGGATGGACGAGCGCGGACGAGCGATGGCTCGCGGCCGGTTGGAGGCCCGTCTGGACCTCGTTCTGCATCGCAACTATAGCGCCGCGGCCAATCGACGTCTGGCCAAAGCCCTGCGGCGCGAACGGGATGCCATGTTCGCCTTTCTCCTCTGCCCGGGCCTCGATGCGGCCGACAACCGCGCCGGGCAAGCGATTCGCCTCACGGTGGTCAAGCGCAAGGTATGGGGCGGCAACCGCACGGAAAAAGGCGCGCATGCACAAAGCGTTCTGGCCAGCATCCTCCAGACTTGCCGCCAGCAGTGCCGGCCCGCAACTGCGTTCCTCGAACAACTGCTCCATCTGCCCAAGCCCCAAGCCCTGGAGTTGATATTTCCAACGACTTGCTAAAGCGGTTCTCCAATTGGTGTCGAGCGAGGCCGAGGCGATCAAGTGGCGTTTTCCTCAAGAAAACGCCACCCTGCAGGATTTTGGTGACTCGATAGAAATTGGAGAACCGCCTTAAACAAATACGATTCGAGATAATGCTGCGGTGGAAGTTCGCGTGACGTCTGTCCGGGGCAGGATGAATCCGCATTTCGCGCGTCTAAACGGGCTTCTCGGCTTCGGGAATTCAGGATGGAAACCCTTCCATGATGGCCAGGGCCTGCGGGGAGCTTGCCCGGCGGAGCATCTCAAGCCACGCCAGGACGGATCGCCACCATAAGGGAGCCTTGCACATTTTTTGTTGAGCGGCTCGGCAGCGGCTCATTTCATCTGGAACAGAGAAGCAGGGGCGGGATGTCAGAGCGAAGTGTGGGGGCCAGGAAACCCCCACGGCTACACGAAAGAAAACCTGCTCTCGATTTGGTCCGCGCGAAGTCCGGATTACTGGCAATTCGTTTGAAAGCACAGATTCTTGCTGAAGAACGGAATCACGTGGTTTTGGAACCGGTCCGCAACCGCGCTGGTATGCGTGCCCGAGTAGATCTCGAAGCCGTTGGCGATTCCGTAGTTATCGAGGATGTTATGTAACTTGGTGGCATCGAAGCGCAGCCCGTCCTGGTCGCCCACATCCATCGAGATCGCGCGATACTGGCGCAGGTTCCCGATGTATTGGTCGACGAAAGCCAGCGGCGCATTGGCTGCCCACCTGGCAAGCACGTCGGGCTGCGGAACCCCGTCCTTGGTAGGCAGATCGAGATAAAGAGGTGGATTCTTCGGATCCGGCGACCAGGCCGCTGCGCTGGCCAGTTGCGCCCGCACGAAGAACGACAAATTGGCCGCATCGGCGGGGGTTTTGACCGCTTCAAGCTGCTTGTCCATCTCTTCCATGCGAGGATTGGCGGCTGCTGCCTGGGCGCCGCCCCGGTTGCCGCCTCCCGCTCCGCGCGCTGACATGCAGCATGGACTCATGATGTAAAGAACGCCGAACACATCGGGATGCTTCATGCCGATGCGGGAGGCGCCGTAACCGCCCATCGAGTGGCCCGCCAGTCCGCGGCTCAGCCGATTCGGCAGCGTGCGGTAGTGCGCATCGATATATTGCACCACATCGTCGGCGATGTAGTCTTCAAAATCGCCGGTCGTTTCCGAGCTGGAATACATCGATCCACCGTAAATTGTCTTCGAATCCGGCAGCACGACGATCATTTCCTTCGAGCCTTGCGCGAAGGCGCCCTCGATTGTCTGCGGCACGTGGATCTCGTGCGTCCACTGCTCGGCCCCGATCGAGTACCCGTGCAGCGCATACACCACGGGATAGCGGCGATGCTTGTCCTTCTGGTAACTCGGGGGCAAAAAGACGAACACGTCGCGATCTACTGCCTCGCCTTCCAGATTGCCTTCGAGATGTTTCCCGTGAATCTTGATATGTTCCACCGTGTCCGGCTTGGCCCCCGGAATCACCGGGGGCACGATCGTCTGCACTTGGGCAAAGCCCGTCAGCGGGCTGGCCAGAACGAATGCAAGCAGAGCAGCGAAGATACTCCAGAGCTTCAGCTTCATTGTGTCTTCCTTTCCTAACTGACGCATGCACGCGCCCCTATTGGGTGACCGGGAACCGGTAGAGGTTGACGCTGATAGGCGCGACCGTGATGCTCTTCGGTGCGTTGCCGGCCGACGTCTCCTTGATTTCTACCTGCGGCGTCTTGCCTACGCTGTCTTCTGCATCGAGGTTGTCGCCGGTCAACTGGGACAAAGTGGAAGATCCCTCCAGCCGCGCGCCCGTGACGTTCAGATCGAACTTCTGCTCTGAACTGGTGGCATTGACGACGGCAACCTGAAGGTACTTGTGGTCGGGCGTGAGAGCCGCAAACACATCCAGCGGATAGGTCGGGCTGCCGGAGCTGGTCTTGGGCTCATCGGCATAGCGCGCACTGTCGGTGGCGGGCTGCGGCGAGTTACCCGTTACCGCAA
>JAJZNH010000767.1 GCA_021811745.1 Acidobacteriota bacterium | reverse complement strand
TACGGCCCAGGACGTGTAGCAGGAGCGCTTCGGCATCCAGGCGCGCGCGCTCAGGATGGGGGCTGGAGCGCAGTTGCGCCTCGGCCTGCCGCACACATTCTTCCAGCGTCATCAGGCAGCCTGAGCGGCGGTGGCCTTCAACTGCTCGGCCTGATAGTGGGCAATCAGCGCGTCAACGACGGGTTGCAGGCGGCCTTCCATGATCAGGTCAAGTTGATGCAGAGTCAGGCCGATGCGGTGGTCGGTGAGGCGGTTCTGCGGGAAGTTGTAGGTGCGGATCTTCTCGCTGCGGTCGCCGGAGCCAACCATGGATTTGCGCTCCTTGGCCAACTCGCTCTGCTGCCGCTCCATCTCCATCTCATAGAGGCGCGAGCGCAGGACGCGCATGCCCTTTTCGCGGTTCTTGATCTGCGACTTCTCGTCCTGGCAACTGACCACGGTATTCGTAGGCAGGTGCGTGATGCGTACAGCGGAGTAAGTCGTGTTCACGGATTGCCCGCCGGGGCCGGACGAGCAAAATGTGTCGATGCGAATATCCTTGGGCTCAATCTTGATGTCCACATCCTCGGCCTCGGGCAGCACCGCAACAGTAATAGCCGATGTATGGACGCGCCCCTGCGTCTCAGTGGCGGGAACGCGCTGCACGCGGTGGACGCCGCTCTCCCACTTGAGCTGCGAATAGACGCGCTCACCCTCAATAATGGCGATAATTTCCTTGTAGCCGCCCACGCCCGACTCGGAGAGCGACAGCACCTCGACCTTCCAGCGGTGCTGCTCGGCAAAGCGGGTGTACATGCGGAAGACCTCGGCGGCAAAGAGAGTGGCCTCGTCGCCACCCGTGCCGGCGCGGATCTCCAGGACGACGTTCTTCTCGTCATTCGGATCTTTAGGCAGCAGCAGGACCTTTAATTCTTCTTCCAGCGCAGATGCGCGGGGCTCGAGCGCGGCGATCTCTTCGGCAGCCATGGCGCGCATATCGGCGTCGCTCTCGGCAAGCAATGCGCGCGAGTCGGCCAGGCCCTGGCGCGCCTGCTTCAGCTCGCGATACTTCTCCACCGGCGCTTCGATCTCGCGCAAAGCCTTGGCGGTCTTCTGATACTTCTCGTGGTCGTTGATGACCTCAGGCAGCACGAACTGGGCTTGTAGCTCGTTATAAAGCTGCTCCATCTGTTCCAAACGGTCGATCATGCGTGCCCCTCCGGGCAATAGGGTTTCGTCGATGCATTGCAAAGGGAAATGTGCGCAAAACAAGTATGTGCGGCGGGCGCCGCTAGAGAAGAGCCAGGATGGGATAATGGCGAGTCATACCGCAGCTTCTATTTTATCGCGAAACCGTGGTCATTCACGCCCGAAGTCGAATGCGAAGCCGCCAACGATGGAGCGGCTGGGCATGTTGACGCCCTCAATCTCCTGGTAGCCGGTATTGCTCAGATTTTCGCCGCGGAGATACGGGCGAAAGCGGCCCGTGCCGTGGCTTAATGTAGCATTCCACACCGGGTAGACCGATTGCTTGTAGCGCTGCGCAAGCTGGACGACGTTGCTGAGCGTGAAGGCTCGGCCGACCATGACCGTCCACGAGGCATGAATGTTCTGGACCGGGTAGTTGAAGACGTACTCCGACTGCAGGCCGTGCAGAGCCGACTGTGCGCCATGCAGGCCGGTCCAACCGATGTGTACCGACTGCGTTCTGGTGGGAATCCAGGTCAGCGTCGATTCCACGCCCACGAAGCGCAGGCCATTCAGATTTGTGGCGTGCCATTTGTCGGCGGGCGAGGCGCGCACGTAGTCGATGGTGTTCTGCTGAGGCGAGTAGAAGCCGGTAAAGGACAACGACACGCGGCTGCCGGGGATCCAGTCGAATCCGCCATCGAATGACCATGCCGACTCCGGCAGCAGGTTGGGATTGCCGACGGTCGCGGGATCGGAATAATAGAGATCGGTGTAGGTGGGAATACGAAATCCGTAGCCGAGGCTGGAGCGCAGCTTCCACCTATTGCCAAGGTGGACGCTGCCGGCCAGTTGCGGCGCCCACACGGTTTGCGCGCCGCCGGAGAAGATCTCCAGCCGCATGCCCGTCGACAGGTTCCAGCGCTGGCTGGACGGTTGCAGGTCCAGATCCACGTAACCGGCGCCGCGGTTGCGCGCATGGATGCCCAGCGCGTACGAAGTGACACCACCAGAAAAATTGAAGCTGCGGATGCTGTCGCCGTCAGCCTCAAGGCCCGTCAGCAGGAGCGAATTGGAGCGGATACCGATGGTGTGCCGCAACATCGCCTGCCACGAACCATCGATGTGGTTGTTCTCGTAAACTGCCGGATCATTGCGCAACAGAATGAACTCGTCGGTATGACGGCGATAGCCAAAAGCAGCCTGGGTGTGGCTGCCCAGTTCCTGGCGAATGAAAGCGAACCAACCCTTGGTGCGCTCCCACGAGTTATACGGCCCGTAAAACTGGTTGGCTCCAAAGGCGCGGTCGCTGCCCGCAAAAAGCAGATCAGTGATGCCGAGGCGCGAACCCAGCCAGCTTTCTGCTGAAGCCTCTTCATTGCGGTAATCACGGTCGGCCATGAAGCCAGTGGAGAAGTTGCGGTTGGCAGTGAGCCGCCCGCTCCAGTGGCCATGCACGGCGCCAGCCAGCAGCGATTCCTCGTTCTCGCCGAAATTGCCGGTGCCGGCGCGGGCCTCCACCGAAGTGCGCGAGGGAGCAACGGTCAGGAAATCTACCACCCCGCTAAGCGCGTCCACCCCGTGCAACGTGGAGCCGGCCCCTTCAAGCACCTGGATGGAATTGATCGCCTCCAGCGGAAGGGGCAGGTCAAGGTTGTGGTGCGCCGTCTGGCTGTCGTTGATGCGGAAGCCGTTGAGCAGCACCAATGTCTGCTCAAAGCTGCCGCCGCGCAGCACCAGGTCAGACTGCGCTCCTCCCGCGCCGCGCTGCTCCAGAAAAATGGCCGAGTCCTCGCGCAGAAAATCCAGTGGCGTGTC
>JAJZNH010000005.1 GCA_021811745.1 Acidobacteriota bacterium | reverse complement strand
CCTGTCCGTTCAGTTCACTGATTGATATACTTGTAGCGTGACTACAACTTCCCTCGACTCTATTCCGGACGGTAGTTCAGCCCACTCTTCCCCCAGCCCGAAAAGTGTCTTACTGCTCAAGCCGCGCGGCTTTTGCGCCGGCGTGGTGCGGGCCATCGACATTGTCAGGATTGCGCTCGAAACCTTTGGCGCGCCCATCTACGTCCGCCGCGAGATTGTTCATAACCGCTATGTTGTGAACGAGTTGGCCGAGAAAGGCGCCATCTTCGTCCACGAAATCGAGGAGGTTCCCGACGGCCAGCGTGTGATTTACAGCGCCCACGGGGTTTCTCCCGCCGTGCGCGAGATGAGCAAGAGCCGCCACCTGAAGGTGATCGACGCCACCTGCCCGCTGGTCACCAAGGTTCACATTGAGGCGGTCAAGTTCGCCAAGCAGGGTTATTCGCTGGTCCTCATCGGCCACCGCGATCATGACGAGATTGAGGGCACGCTGGGCGAAGCGCCTGAGGTAACGCAGGTCGTCTCCAATGTTGCCGAAGTAGAGGCCCTGCAGATTCCCGATCCGGACCATGTAGCCTACCTCACCCAGACTACGCTCAGTCTTGATGAAGCCCGCGACATCATCCATGCCCTGAAGGTGAAGTTTCCCAAGATCGTCGGCCCACACTCACAGGACATTTGTTACGCCACGGAAAACCGCCAGGTCGCTGTGCGCAATGTGGCCTACAAGGCCGACCTGGTGCTCGTGGTCGGTTCCACCAACAGCTCCAACTCCAACCGCCTGGTCGAGGTATCCCGTAATCTGGGAACCATCGGTTACCTGATTGATAACTCCCAGGCCATCGATCCGGCGTGGCTTCAGGGCGTCACGCATGTTGCAGTTACGGCCGGGGCCTCAGCGCCGGAAGTGCTGGTCGAAGGTGTAGTGAATTATTTGAAACTTAACGGATTTGATCGCGTCGAAGAAGTTGAAGTCATGCCGGAGAACGTACGCTTCGGCCTGCCGCCGGAGATTGTGCAAGCCATCGGCAGCGTTGGCGATTCGGCTCCGGTGCCCGTTCGCTAAATTTTCTACTTCCCTTTTCCCGCTGGAGCGGTGAAGCGAGAGGGATTGTTGTACTTAGGCTTGCCAGAATAATTGAAGCGGGTTATTCTCCGAGTCTTCCGCAAAGAGAATTGAGGCGTTACAAAACCGCATGAGTGCAAAGCAGTGGAAGACCCAAACCGCGGCGCCGAAATTTGGACGGCTCGACGCGGACATGGCGGACGTCGAGTCGGCCATCTCCCGTTCCCGGGAGTTCCTTCTGTCCTTACAGCATCCTGAAGGGTACTGGTGCGGCGAGCTCGAGGCTGACTCGATGCTCGAAGCCGACTACATCTTTCTGCACACCCTGCTCGAAAGCGGCGATCCAGGCCGGCTTAACCGCGCCTTTGTCGAGATGATGCGCTACCAGAACGAGGATGGCAGTTGGAGCCTCTATCCCGGCGGCCCGGGTAACATCTCGCTCTCAGTCAAGTGCTATTTTTCGGCGAAGCTCATGGGCCTCAGTGCTGAGGATCCGCACATGGTCAAGTGCCGCGAGTGGATTCTTCAGCATGGCGGCGTGGTGGCATGCAACACCTTCACCAAGATGTACCTCTGCGCGCTGGGCCAGTACGACTACGACGCCGTGCCCGCCATCCCGCCGGAGATCGTCCTCTTCCCCAAGTGGTTCTACTTCAATATCTACGAAATCTCTTCGTGGTCGCGCTCCATTCTTGTGCCGCTGGCGATTATGTACGCCAAGAAGCCGTTCAAGAAGATCCTGCCCGAGCAGTGCATCGACGAGCTTTTCGTCGGCGGCCGCGCCAACTCTATTCTGCGTCTGCGGCGGGACCGCAAAAAGCTTTTCTCGTGGCGCAACTTCTTCATCGTGCTCGACCGCATCATGCACTGGTCTGAAGCCGTGCACATTCGCCCGCTGCGCAAGCTGGCTTTGAAACGCGCCGAGCAATGGATGCTCCAGCGCCTGGAACTGACCGATGGTTTGGGCGCCATCTACCCGGCCATGATGAATGCCATCATCGCCCTGCGCTGCCTGGGCTACTCCGAGGACGATCCCCAGGTCATACGCGCCCGCGACGAGTTTGAGAAGTTAGGAATCGAGCAGCCGCCAACCGCCGAAATGCCCGAGCCTACCTTCCGCATGCAGCCCTGTGTTTCGCCGGTATGGGATACGGCGCAGGCCGTGTTCGCGTTGGGCGAGGCAGGCGTGCCGCGCAACGATCCTCGAATGCTCAAAGCCGTGGACTGGATGCTCTCTAAAGAAGTCCGCCACAAGGGCGACTGGGCGGTGAAGGTGCCAAAGACCGATCCTGGCGGCTGGTACTTCGAGTTCGCGAATGAGTTCTATCCAGACACCGACGACACCGCGCAGGTCCTGCTCGCGCTCTGCAAAGTCGATAACCCCCGCGAACGCTATCAGCACATGGTGGCTCAGCGCGCCATTGAGTGGGAGTTTGCCATGCAGTGCCGCAACGGCGGCTGGGGCAGCTTCGACAAAGACAATACAAAGATGATCTTCCAGTACATCCCCTTCGCGGATCATAACGCCATGCTCGATCCGCCCACGGTGGACATTACCGGAAGAATCCTGGAGATGCTGGCGGCCTACGGCTACACCCGTGAAGACAAGCGCGTACAGAAGGCCATCCGCTTCATCTTCAAAGAACAGGAACCGGATGGTAGCTGGTTCGGCCGCTGGGGCGTGAATTATCTGTACGGAACGTTTCTCGTCCTGCGTGGCCTTGAGGCCATCGGCGTTGATCACCACGAGCCGCAGATTCAGCAGGCGGCCGAGTGGATTCGCATGGTGCAGAATCCCGACGGCGGCTGGGGCGAGACCTGCGGCAGCTACGACGATCCCGACACGCGCGGCCTCGGGCCCAGCACGCCGTCACAAACGGCGTGGGCGCTGCTTGGCCTGCTCGCGGCTGGCGACGACCGCTC
>JAJZNH010000305.1 GCA_021811745.1 Acidobacteriota bacterium | reverse complement strand
ATCTCTCCATACTTGTCGTGCAGTTGCTGGATGATCTGCAGGTAATTAATCAAGGTGCGCAGTTTTGCCGTCGAGCCCAGTTGCAGCTTGGTTCCCTGATTGATATCGAGCGGCTGGTTGAAGTTATCCGTCTGCACGCGCAGCAGATTGGCTCCCCCGGTGTGCTCGTACAAAGTGACGCTATAGATCACAGAGCCGGGATTGCCGCGGTCGAGCAACTGATGCTGATCCATGCCGGCCGCGGCAACCCGCGACGGGTTTGACAGGCTCAAAAGAAAGCGCGTGATTGAATCCTGCGCACTTTTGTCGAGCGTTGTCTTTACGGTCAGATCAAGCCGGTCGAGGGCATAGGTGTTGTCCAGGCCAAGCAGCGGCAGCAACTCCATCCGGATCGCATTCGGAGCTTTGTCGGCTACAAAGTTCGGGTCTTGCGGCGCGGTCGCCGAAGGCTTTGGCTGGATGTGCGCGCGCAGGGCCGCATCCCGCAGCCGTGGTGAGATGATGCCGTTGGCGGCCAGCACGCGCAGGTAGCGATCCGTCTGGTGCGCCAGCGCGGCAGAATCCTGCACCAGATACCAGGTGGGAGCCCGCATTGCCAGGAAGAGCGACAGAACTTCGCGATAGGTGGCGCCCAGCGTGGCCATCTGCTTTGCATTCAAATGGGCTTCGCGGGATGACAGCAGACGATTGAAGGTGTCGAAGTCGGCGCCATACCAGGCCTTCATGCCATCCGCCAGGCCGATGATTTCGCCCTGTGCGGGAGTCGCCGAAAGGGGAATCGAGTTGACGTAGTCGCAAACGATGCGTTCCTCCGCCGAGCGGGTATCGGATCCGTCCATGTAGGCCCGCAGCGAGGCGGAAACCATTTGCCGGGCTTTGTCCGTTACCGATTGAGTTTGTCCCCCATCCGAATGGCGCATTTTCTCAAGCTGCGTTGCCAGTGTGCTTCCGCCGATCCGCGGATATTTCCGATAGACCGTGTGGATGGCAAGACCGACGACCGCTCTGCCCGTGCGTCCCCATTCGATTGCCGGATTCCGGTCCGGGAATGCGTCGTTGCGCAGTTGGCGGTTTTCGATGAAAAGCAGCGTGTTGACCACCAGCGGCGGAATCTCATGAAAGCCGGGATAGACCTGGGCCGGGTAGCGGTTGTCGAGCAGAGTCTGATCCTGCCAGCCTTCAATTTTTAGACCAGCCTGGTTTTTCTCGTGATAGATGGGAAATATCCCGAAGCGGCTGAGAGCGCGGGCCGTGGCGGAGGCGCGCGCCTGCGCTGTGATTGCAAATTGGTTGCTTTCCAGCCGCCTGGTGAATTCCGAGAGTTGGTAGAAGCCGAGTTGGCGATCGTAAGGACCACTGGCAGGCTGTTCCGTCGTTGGGCTGGAACCTGCCTTCAGGGAATATGCAAGCCGCTGGTCGACGGCCGTGAAGAGTCGCGCCTCAATCCAGGAGGAAGCCAGCTCAAATGCGAGGATGATCGTGACCAGGAAGGCGAGGTGAAACCAGATGACAGCACGGAGCGAAACACGAACACGGATTCCCCGTGCTTTTGAAACATTATTTCTGACGGCGATCGCCCACGAGCTTGAGACTTCCGCTGCCCAATTGCCCACAGCCAGCCTCCAAGACCCACTTCCCCCCAAATCCACTTCTTAGACGCACTTCATGGGGCCGAGGTTACGAACCGGGCCCGGCCGGCGGCCTTACCCTCGCGCGTACAACTGGGGCATGCCCTAACGTGCCTGTCAGGCGGGCGTTACCGGCGAAATCCTGTCAATAAAGCGATTTCCTCTGGGAGGCGACCCAAGGTCGGCTGCCCTGCGTGTGTAGCAGGGGTTGGGAATCAGGAACTAACCCCATGCGGCATGGCGGCCGGTGAGGCGGCTTCACTGGGCCGGGCCGCTGCTCGATCTTCAGTGTTCGTCCTTGCCCGGCCTGAGCATCAGATCGCGAATTGCTTCGCGGGGGTCTTTGCCTTCGTTCAGGATCAACTCCATCTGCTCGGTGATTGGCATCTCGATGCCGCGCTGGCGGGCGAGGCCGAGAGCTGCGCGCGTGGTGCGTACGCCTTCGGCCACTTTGCCTCCGAGGCTTTCCAGGATCTCCGGCAGCTTGCGGCCCTGGCCTAATGCTTGTCCTACGGTCCGGTTGCGGCTGAGCGAGCCGGTGCAGGTCAGCACCAGATCCCCGGTGCCGCTCAGCCCGGCGAGAGTCTCGCGACGCCCGCCGCAGGCTACGGCCAGCCGCGTAATCTCGGCGATTCCGCGCGTGATCAGAGCGGCGGTGGAGTTGTAGCCCAAGCCAACTCCGGTGGCCACGCCGGCGGCAATGGCGATGACGTTTTTGAGCGCGCCGCCCAGCTCCACGCCGATGACGTCCGTGGAGGTATAGAGCCGCAGCGACTCCGAGGAGAACTCGCGCTGGATGCGTGCGGCGATCGTACGGCTTTGGAAGGCTACCGTGATGGCGGTCGGCTGCCCCTGCGCTACTTCGAGGGCAAAGCTGGGACCGCTCAACGCTCCGATGGGGAGAACCAGCCCATTGGGTTCCAGGCAGGCGGAGATGACCTGCGTCATGCGCAGATAGGTGCGGTCTTCCACGCCCTTGGTGGCGCTCAGAACAATCTGCCCGGAGTGGAGGTAAGGCAGCAGGCGGGCCAGCGTGGGGCGCAGGAACTCCGATGGGACGACGGAAACCACGATCTCGGCGTTGGTGACAGCCGCATCTTCTCCCGTGACCGCGATCTCGCCGGGGAGAGGAAAGCCGGGGAGGAAGAGGATGTTCTCGCCGGCTGCGGCGATCTTCCGTGCTTCCTCGGGGCTATGCGACCAAAGCGTAACCTGATGGCCGCCGTGGCGGTGGAGCGAGAGGGCGATGGCGGTTCCCCATGCGCCGTTACCGAGGACTACGATGCGACTCATGCGGTTTTTCCGGCTCCCAGGCGGGATTCTGTCCCGGTCAGCAGGCGCCGGATGTTCTGGTGATGCTTGA
>JAJZNH010000286.1 GCA_021811745.1 Acidobacteriota bacterium | reverse complement strand
TGCCCACGCCGCCCACGCGCTGCAGCAGAAAGCCGTCGCCGCCGAAGATGCCCGCGCCCAGTGACTGCTGAAAGCCCACGCCGATGGTCACCTGCGGCGTGGCGCACAAAAAACCGTGACGGTGCACGAAAAACTCAGGTCCCTGCCCCAGTTCGATGGGCACAATATGTCCCGGCATTTTGGCGGCAAACGCGACCGTGCCCGGATACTGGTAGGCCCGGTATTCCGTCATGAAGATGCTGCCGCCTCCAGCCACGCGCTTCAACACGCCAAAGAGGCCGCCGCCTCCACCCATCTGCGTATGCGTGGCCATCTGGATGGAGCCTGTCATCCACGAGAGCTCGCCACTCTCTGAAAATACGCTCTCGTTCGGATCGAGCTGCACCTCGAGCACGGGCATGGTCGTGCCCTGAATCCGGGTCTGCATAACCGGGACCTCCTGTCAGCACCCAGTGTACCTGCCGGAAGCCGCCGGAAAGAAGCTCAGTCTGCAATTCGTTGAGACATGCCGTCCCGGTATGAGATGGGAAGTGGATTCCCGCGTCGCCCTCGCACACTCCACCATCCGGCAGCAGAGCGCGGCATCTCGCTGCCAATTGGGCGCACCCGCCTAAGCGGCTCGTTATGTCCGCTTCGTGGCTACTTCGCTTTGCCGGTAAGCGTCACATTGTGTTTCTGCGCGATCTGCTTGATCACCTGGAGATGTTGCGCGATGACCGGCGCATCGATGCGCGCAGCCTGCTGCACATACGGATCGTGAGCCAATGCGGCTTCGGATTGGAATGCCTTCACATCTTTCTGGTGATCTTTCGCTACCGCTTGGAGGTAGCTTTGGTCGAACTGCGGACCCGACAAATTTTCGAGCTTTGCAATCAGCACCTTCTCTTTCTTCGCAGGCCCCTTCGGCATATTCACATCCAGCTTTTCGGCGATTGGCTTGAGCTGCTGATCAAGCCTCTTGCTGATCTCCACCATCTTCTGGCCGAACTGCTTCACATCGGTGCTCTGCGACTTTACCTCGGCAAGCTTGCCCATCTGCACTTCTGCGGCATCACTCTCGAGAATCGATTTCACGAAGAACTGGTCGGATGGCGATGGCGCGCTTCCTGGGTTTGTTCCCGGCATCTGTGCGCCGGGATAATTCGGCTGCCCGGGCATCGGCTGTTGCTGGCCGGGCTGGACCGGCGCCTGTGGAGCCATCCCTCCCGGCTGCTGGCCTTGCGCAACGGTCAATGCCGCCAGCGATACCACCGCCGAAAGAATCAAGATAGACTTGCCCGCTCGCTTTGCTGTCATTTTTGATTTCCTCCTTTCCGACGAAAAAGAGATTCTGCGCGGCTAACCGCCATCTGTATGCTTCCTGTAACTAGAAGAAATATGATTATTTACTCCCCGATTCCTCAGGAGTATTCTTGCTCCGCGCATTAGCCCATTTAAGATGCGCTCCCGCGCGCGAAGAGTTGTCTTCGGAAAGATAATTCCAGCGTGCGCCCGGCCCGGTTCTTTTCGCTGGCAATGCGATCTGCGGGGGCAGCGTCAGCGCGCCCTATTGCACTTCTCCTTCTGCTGTATACCGAAGCCTTGCATTCCAGTAGCGCTACGCTCAAGCAAGCCACCCGATGTTCAAGCCACAAGGGCGGCATGTGAAGAAGTGGTCTATGCAATCGTCAATGTCTGGTTCGCGCCCAGCGACGCGGGTTTGGACAACTCCAGGGTCACGCTGTCGCTGTGCTTCAGGACTTTCGCCGAAAGCGTATGTCCTTCCAGTTGCGCGCTGCTCACGCCCGCCGGCGCCTTCAGCGATTTCAACTCCAGCTTTCCGTAGACACAGTGCATTGCAAGCGTGCGTCCGCTGCGGCTGATGGTTCCAAAACCAGAGGTTGTGACCCACGGCGCGCGGAAGTTCCCGGGCGCCTTGGGGATGAGTTCGAGGCTCTGGTTGTGCGCATCGGGTTTGAATCCCGTCGCCGCCAGCAGCGTGGCCCAACTGCTCATGGGACGCGTATAGTGATTGCCGCATTCCACGTGATTCCATGGCCGGCCCGCCCGCAAATACCTGCGGTGAATCGCCTCGACGATCCTCGCGCCTTCGGCGTAGTGGCCATGATCGATCAGCAGCGAGGCGAACGCGAACTCGATGCCTGACCAGACTCCGCCGGCCTGGAAGTTGGTCAGCGCCAGCAATCCCGCGCCTCCCTTGGGCGCCGTGGCGTTGTGCAGTCCAAACTCCGAATTGAAGTTGTATTTCACGATGCTGGCGACTGCCTGACTCAGGTTCTTGCGGGAGATCGTCGTATCCAGACCGATCAGGTGAGAAAACCACTCGCCCGATATCTGATCCGTCATGCACAGCTCATCGCGCGTCTGTCCATCCACCCACAGGCTGTAATATTCGCCGTTGAAAAGCAGCGCATCGAAGCTGGCCGAGGCTTTCTTCAGCAGATCCGCCCATCGCTTAGAGTCGTCGGGTTTGCCGGCGGCGTCCGCAATCCGCACCGCCGCGCGCAACGCGCCGATCCACAGCGAAGCCACATAAGACGGCGTGCCGCGCATCCCCCACTGGTCATAGGTCTGCAGACTCGTATCGCGATCAGGCAGCCCATCGCCATTGGTATCCAGCGACTCAGTGAACGCCATGGCTCGCACCACGTGCAGCCACATCGACGTCAGATAGTCCCGGTTGCCCGTCCACAGATAATCGCGATAAACCATCATCACAAACTGCGGATTCATATCCACGCGCTTAAAGCCGCGATCCACGCGGTCCAGGTCGCCGGCAAAGTTATGGGGCACCTGTCCCAACTCGTTCTGGAACTCGATTATCCGCTGCATCTGCGAGAGCTTCAGCTCCGGAAACAGCGCAACGATGGAATAACTCCCCTGATAATCGACGTCCGTCGTCGAAAGTCCGCAGCAGCCCAGCCCTTCCCACACGGCATAGCCGCCATCCTTCGTCCACCATGTATTGGTGACCAGGGTCGAGAGCTGGCTC
>JAJZNH010000839.1:925-2996 GCA_021811745.1 Acidobacteriota bacterium | reverse complement strand
CTGTGCGGCGGCGGCGCATGTGGCGCGGGCGGCATCGAGGCCGGCCTGCCCGGCCGCGCAATTGGCGTTGCCGGCATTGATGGCGGCCACGCGAACTTTGCCTCCCGTGGCGCGCAGATGTTCCTTATCCACGATCAGCGGCGCGGCGGTCACGCGATTGGCCGTGTAAACCGCGGCGGCGCTGGCCGGGGCGTCGGCCACGATAAGGGCAAAATCGGTGCGGCCGCTGGCCTTTACGCCAGCCTTGGCGGCGCCAAATCGAAATCCGCGAGGAATGAGAGGGGTCGAGGAATCGCTCATGGAGTCAACCCATTTAATCTAACAGGGAACGGGGGTCAGGTGACGAACATCCGGGCGGAAGCCGAGAAGAATCCTGAGGCAAGCGAGTTTCTTGAGCTGCAACTTGTCAATGTGGCGCGCGGCGACCGTGTCGTGCTGCACGAGGTGAACCTGAACATTCGCGCCGGGGAGCACGTGGCCATCATGGGGCCGAACGGATGCGGCAAGTCCACGCTCATCATGACCATGACCTGCCAGATTTATCCCATCGTGCAGCCAGAGATGCGGGTGCGCATCTTCGGCCGCGAGCGCTGGGACTTGACGGAACTCCGCAAACACTTCGGAATCGTGGCGGCCGGGCTCGCGGGCGAGCTGCCGGGCCAGCGAACCGCTGTAACCACGGGGCTGGATGCCGTCATCGCCGGCTTCTTTTCCGCCTCGACGCTGTGGCCGAATCTGCACGTGACGCCGGAGATGCGCGAGCGGGCCGAGGAGGCGCTGGAGCGCATGGAGGCAACGCACCTGGCCGGGCAGATGGTGGGCGCCATGTCGGCCGGCGAGCAGCGGCGGATCATGATTGCACGGGCGCTCGTGCATCGCCCGCGGCAACTGTTGCTCGACGAGCCCTCGAACGCGCTCGACCTTGCAGCGCAGCGCGAGTTGCGCGAGACGCTACGCCGCCTGGCCCAGGAAGGCACCGGACTGGTGATGGTGACGCACCACCTCGGCGACATTCTGCCCGAAATCGAGCGCATCATCCTGATGCGCGCGGGACGCATCGTGGACGATGGACCACGGCAGAAGCTGCTAACGGAGCAGAAGCTCAGCGCGCTCTTCAATACGCCGGTGCGCATCGGGCACGATGAGGAGTGGCTGCATAGCTGGTGAAGCGGAACT
Organism: Acidobacteriota bacterium; assembly: GCA_021811745.1. The sequence goes on along the minus strand of JAJZNH010000839.1, from coordinate 1,820 downwards.
TAAGATGCTCCCGCTTTCGGGCTTGGTCCTTTGCTGATTCGCGGCGCTCACGCGATTGCCCGGCGCTTTATTCCTTCAGCCGTTCGATCCCTTCAGGATGTTGTACACCCTTGAGATCAGCTCCTCTTTCCGGTATGGCTTGGCGAGAAAGTTATGATCCGCCAGCACCTTTCCCGAGACGCGCAGGGCCGCTTCGGAAAACCCCGAAGAAAACAGCACCTTGATCTCCGGTTTCAATTCAACGGCGTGCTGCGCAAGTTCGATTCCGTTTTCTCCCTGAGTCAGGATGATGTCGGTAAAGAGCAGTTCAAACTGCGCCGGGCCGCGCAGCAGCCGCAAGGCTTCCTCCGCGCTCCCGGCCACGGCCACTTCATACCCCGCATCGCTCAGCACGCGGCGCGCCGACTTTGCCAGATCCTTGTTGTCTTCCACGATCAGAATATTGGCGCCTTTCGACTGCAGCTTCTCCTGGGGCTTTCGCGGCCGGGTGGTTCCGGCCTGTTCCTGGCTTGCGCGCGGCAGATAGAGGCGTACGGTCGTGCCGAGCCCCTCTTCGCTGTAAATTCGCACATGGCCTCCCGACTGCTTGATAAATCCGAAAACCATGCTCAGTCCCAGGCCCGTGCCCTTCCCCGCCGGCTTCGTAGTAAAGAAGGGGTCGAACGCCCGTTCCACCGTTTCCGGCGACATACCACTGCCGGTATCGGTTACAGCGACCATAACGTAATCGCCCGGATTCACATCGACAAATTCTTCCACATAGGACTGATCCAGCTCGACATTCCCGGTCTGCATTACCAGCTTGCCGCCCTTGGGCATCGCATCCCTCGCATTGGTAGCCAGATTCACCAGCGCGGTTTGCAATTGCGCCGGATCAGCGATGGCGGGCAATAGA
>JAJZNH010000839.1:0-915 GCA_021811745.1 Acidobacteriota bacterium | reverse complement strand
TCACGTTTGTGCTTTGCGGCGAGAGGTTCTGCTTGCGCGAAAAGGCGAGCAACTGCTTGACTAGGTCAGCGCCGTGAAGCGCAGCATTCAGCGCGAGGTCGCTCAATTCGCGATCCTCCGATTCCGGCGCCAACTGCTCCTGCAGGAGTTCCAGATTGCAGATGACGATGCTGAGCAGGTTATTGAAATCGTGCGCGATCCCGCCCGTTAACTGGCCTACCGCCTCCATCTTTTGTGCCTGCCGCAACTGCTGCTCGATCGTCTTTTGCTCAGTGACGTCATCAACCAGGAAAACAAACCCGGAATGCTTTCCATCGCTGCCGCGAAACGGAGCCGTGTTCAGGCTGATCTCAACCGGCTTGCCGTCCCTTCTTCGCTGCCGAATCTGAAAGTCCCTTAATTCCCGCCCCTCGCTTACCTCCGTAAAGATCTGAGCCTTGCGCGCATCGTCTTCCGGCTTGATCGGCTTGATCAGATCCCAGATGTTGCATCCGATCGCTTCGCTTGCCGAATAACCGTAGATGCGCTCAGCGGCGCGGTTCCAGCGGTCGATGGCGCCATCCCGCGAGGCGGTGATGATGCCGAGCGGCGAAGCTTCGAAGATAACGCGCAGAGCCTCATTTCTGTCGGCAAGATCTTGCGCCACGCGGGCGCGTTCTTCCGCCATCTCCTTTTGGTGCACACTCTCCAGGCGAGCCTGTTCCAGGTTTTTGCGCATCCTGATATCGCGAATCGCCGCCAGCACGTACGAGGCATTCCTTGTGCGATACGGGCTCAAGCTGATCTCGACGGGGAACTCCGACCCGCTGGAGTTCAGGGCGGAAAGCTCAAGACCGGCGCCCACCGGCCTGACGTTGGGCGACTGAAAATATGCCTCAAAATGCTCGGAATGCGCGGCGCGGAAACGCTCGGGAA
>JAJZNH010000183.1 GCA_021811745.1 Acidobacteriota bacterium | reverse complement strand
GCGGCAGAATAGATCGGATCGAAGCTGTCCCATACATCACCACCGCTGTAGTCCAGTTTCGGATGAAGATAAAAGAGCCCTTGTTGCCCGTTGATTGCAATCTTGAGCGCCGGCACGCTGGCCGTCTCAATCAACAACGCAACATGAAGCTGATAGGTTGCCGCCGGAGAGGCTTCCAGTGAGAAGGTAATCGCCCGCGGAGCAGCGGCAACGCCTGCTTCCTGCCCGGCCGGTGCGGAGCCAAGCACCGCAGGCTGAGTCTGGTACCAGTCCTTGGCGGCATTGTCCCTGGGCACGACGAAGTCTACGTTCCGCTTCGGAGTTCCATCAGCGAACTCGCCGGACGAGCGATCAAACTTTCCGATGCGAAAAATGACCGTCGAGGTGCCGCTCTGCGCCGGCGCGGCGCAAAGCTGAGCAACAGCGAAAGCAAAGAACAGGAAAACGCAGGTGCCCTTTCGCTGCAAATTCATGCTCATCGGTGAATCCTCCCCTGGATAGCATCCATGCCCGCAGCGCTCAGGCTGTAATTTCTTGGGCGGTCGAATCGACCGAATTGTAATGCCCACAGGTGAGTTTGAAAAGACTGGAGTGCAGCGGTCTCTGCGAGGCACGCGCTCGTACGGGAGATGGGGCAACAGCCCTTCCAGGCTCACGCGCCAAAGCGCCTTAGCCGTACCGCAAGGATTTTTGAAACCGCGTGCCGGATTTCGCATCTATTCTCTTGTCATGACTACACCTGGCTCGCAGTCACTTCGTACGCTTGGCAACTCCGACCTTCAACTTACACCGATCGGCTTCGGCGCGTGGGCCATTGGTGGTGGCGATTGGACGTACTCCTGGGGGCCTCAGAACGACAGCGAATCGATTACCGCCATTCATCGCGCTCTGGACCTCGGCATCAACTGGATCGACACGGCGGCCGTCTACGGCCTCGGCCACTCGGAAGAGGTGGTTGGCCGCGCCCTCAAAGGCGTGAGCCGCAAGCCCTACGTCTTCACCAAATGCTCCATGCGATGGGGCGCCGACCGCTCCATCTACAGCTCGCTCAAAGCGGCCTCGGTAGCCGATGAGCTGGAAGCCTCGCTTCGCCGTCTTGGCGTGGACACCATCGACCTTTACCAGGTGCACTGGCCCAAACCGGAGAACGAGATCGAGGAAGGCTGGGAGGCGCTTGCGCGGTTGCGTGAGCAGGGCAAGATCCGCTGGATCGGCGTCTCCAACTACGATGTCGCGCAGATGAAGCGCATCATGAAGATCGCCCCCATCACCAGCTTGCAGCCACCCTATTCCATGCTGCGAAGGGCCATAGAGGCGGAGATTCTTCCCTTTACCCTGGCGAACGGCATTGGCGTCATCAACTACTCGCCCATGCTTTCGGGGATGCTGACCGGAAAGATGACCGCAGCGCGCGTGGCCGCCATGCCGCCCGACGACTGGCGGCGCAAAGCACCGGAGTTCAATGAGCCGAAACTCAGCCGCAACCTTCGCCTGGTCGAGAAATTACGCGAGATCGGCAGCGGTCACGGCGTTAGCCCGGGCGTAGTTGCCGTGGCCTGGACTCTCCATCACCCCGCTATTACCGCCGCCATTGTCGGTGGAAGGAGCGCCAGGCAGGTGGAAGAGATGGCTCAGGCTCTGCATTTCCGACTCAGCGATGAGGAGTACGCGCGGATCAACGTCTACCTGGCGTCCAACTTTGCCTGAGACGTCAGGATCGCGGACCAAATGTAAAAGCCCGGCCGCGGCCGGGCTTTTCTTTCAAGACAAAATTCTTGGGCTACATTGCCGCAACAAAATCCGGAACAATCATGGCTGCATGCTCCTGAAGGAGCCGTGTCATCCGGGCTGCCATGCCCATATACATCTGGGCGGCACGGAAAGCGTTCACGCGGACACCCTCGCTGGCCTGTGTGCATGCATATTGAGCCAGAGCCATCAGAGCGCAGATGCGTATCTGCATCGCATCGCTGTGCAGGGTTTCCACCAGAACGCGGTCTATGCTGTGGCAGTTTCTTGCGGCGTAATCCGCCATTTCAAGCATCACCCGGCTGTTCTGATACATCACCCACAGCCCCTTGGGACCCTCCATGAGCCGCCACGCCTCGTCGGGCGTTGCATTCAGTCCCTCTTTCCAGAGGAAATGGTCGCTTAACCCACGTGCGCTCCAATCGGGACGAAGATGGGAAATGAGCGATTCCCACGATTGGGCATTCCGGCGTCGTACACCCATGCGCCAGCGCCCGAGATAGAGTGCGATGGCTGCTACCGCCGCGATCTGAACCAAAGGCAAAATCATAGGCAACCCTCTCTTGCGACGTGGTAACCCACAAGACTTTTCAAGGACACCTCAGACACACAGCTGTCTCTTGAGAACTAGTATCAGAGATTTACCGATATGAGCGCAAGAAAAAATGTGTCTAAATTACTCTTTTGTAATGAACGAGGGTACGTAGGAGGGTGCTGCACTAAAGTAACCAATAGATCGCATATGCCCTGTCGACGGTTCAACCGTAACGTCTGCCGCTACGCTGTAGGTTCTTTCGTGGCGCCGCGCCTTCGAGGGGTCAGGTCCGCCAGCGGCATGTCTGCGATCCCATCGTCCCATGATCGCTGGCGGCATACCGCGCGTGCGCGGACCGGATTCCAATGGTCTTTCTGGTTTCGAAGGCAAAATAGGCAACCCAATATACAAGGATGCCGAGGTAGCTGGCCGGTCCCAGCAGATCCAGCCAGTGAAATCGATGGCCTGTGGGCAAGTGTGTGTGCGCAACCGCGACAGCCAGTGCGACGATCGAATATAAACCCAACCCGGTGGCCACCTGGAGTTCGCGCTCAGGCCAGCGAAGTCCTTTCAGGCCTGTCCAGGAAGTGAGTGTTAGAAAGGCTGCGGCTTGAACGATTGCGGCGACTTGAAAGGCTTGCACGGTAATCTGCCAGATGGGTGCCAGGTGAGGAAATGGACTCCATCGGCCCAAAGTGCTCATAACCGCGGCAATCACGGCGAATA
>JAJZNH010000240.1 GCA_021811745.1 Acidobacteriota bacterium | reverse complement strand
ATCACAATCAGCGGCGGATGCGTAATGATCCGCTCTCTGGGAGTGCCCTGCCGAAGCACCGAAAGGTCGGGCACGCGGAAACGGGTCCGGCTCACCTGCGTCCTTACGTCCGTGACCGCTCGCACGCCCCAAGCCTCGCGGTTATTAGCGAAAAGCACACCCAAAAGTAATTGCAAATATCCGTGATCGTGTTCGCCCACGTTCCGTTCCTCGATGCGTCCGTCCACGTAGTCGCAGTCGGGCCGGTAACTGGTGCGGAGATACTCCTCCACCGTCACAAGAGGTTCATCGATGGGCAGCGTGGCCATGGCAAAAGTATGCTCCTCCCTGGCCGAGTTTCCAACCAAATGCCTGCCGTTGTTCAACTTATCGGGTTAGCGGTGATCCTGCTCACGGCCTTTCGCGCCGCTTTCGTCGTCGCCTTCGACGGAGATCCGCAGCGAACGCAGGAAGTTCACGTCGTTCCGTGTGAACTCGCCGGCTTGGCCGCTTTCTTCGGCCTCCACGTCGCTTTCCTCGCCTTCTTTGGCGCCGACTTCATTGAGGCCGATGGTGGCTTCGAGCATGAGCAGCACGTCAAAGCCATGTTTGCGGATGTCCTGGACCACACCGGCGATCTGCTCGCTCTCGATGACCGACTCGTGGATGGCCTCGCCCAGTTGCTGAATCAGTTCACGCAGACGGGATGTCATAGGCACCTCCAAGAAACGGCGCCCTGCGCAGGATGCGATGCGCAGGTTGCGGCGTGAGACTCCTCTTACCATACTTCCGATATGGCTCAAGAGCAAATCGGAAGTTTCGCGCAGGTGCAAAAAAAGCCGCACTTCACGAGTCGCTGCTAACATCATAAACGGGATGAGACCGCAGACCATCGGCCGTGTGCTGGGCATCGGCGTACGCGTGGCGACGCGCACGGTGGGCCAGCGTCTGGCCGGTCAGGGCGCCTCGACCGCCACGGCGGTCGCCGCCTCTGCCGGTATCGGCGGCGAGCAGGGCCGGGCGGCAGGGCAGACCGCGGGGCAAACCGTCGTGCAGGGCGGGCGCGGCGTAGCCCGGGGCCTGCGCGGCTTTCTTCGGCCTTTCCAGCGCGTGGGCAGCATTGTCTGGCTTGAGGTCAGCGGGGTCTTCTTCTTGTTATTCGTGCTGGTCTTTGCCCGCGGGGTCTGGAATCTGAGAGCCAGCTTCACGCAGGGTGCGGATCACTACAAGTTTGTCACCGACGCCGTCCTTATGCTGCTCTTTCTCTACCTGAGCGTAAGCTCATTCTGGCGGGCGCGGCGCAAGTAAGATCCATCAGCCGTTCCAGATTGCGGCCTTGAATGCGGCCGTAGAGGGTCGGAATGGTTGTCGGCGATTCTCCCTGCGCGCTCTCTGGTGAGGAGGGCGAGGCCCGTCACTTTACCGCGGTGGAGTGGACCCTCTCTGGGTGAGCCGCCAGACGCCGAGGCAGATCGCCATCAAGCCCACGATGAAGGCCAGCCACATGCGGCCGCCGGAGTGCATCCTCCAGCCCTCATAGAGCGCAAAAATTCCTGCCGCGATGAGAATGATTCCCCGAGCCTGATTCATGCCGGCCGCCTCTCTTCCTCAGGAACTCTTTCATCCTAAGCCCGCAACACTCCCTCTGACCCGGCCCCGTTTGACCCGGCCCCTACTCAATCCCTATGGTGTGTAGGGTAAAGCAAGTTCACGAAAGGACTCCGCATGACGACCCAGGCCGCACCCTCCGCTCCACCCTCCGCGCCTCTCAAGAAGACCGCTCTGAATGCCACACACCGTGCCCTGAAGGCCAAAATGGTGGATTTTGGCGGCTGGGATATGCCGGTGGAATATCCGGGCGCCGGTGGGGGCCTCATCGCCGAGCACATGGCCGTGCGCACCGGCGTGGGCCTCTTCGACGTGAGCCACATGGGCGAAATTCAGTTTCGCGGCCCGGGCGCGCTGGCCGCCGTGCAGCACATCACCATGAACGACGCCTCTCGCCTGCAGGATGGGCAGGCGCAGTACTCCGCTCTGCTCACGCCCGAGGGCACGTTTGTGGACGACATCCTGGTGCACCGCCTCGGACTGAATGACTACCTGCTCGTGGTCAACGCTGGTACTACGGAGAAGGATTTTGCCTGGATCCGGCGCCAGGCGGGCGGCTTGCCGGGAATCCACATCAGCAACTACTCCAGCTATTATTCTCAACTGGCGGTGCAAGGACCGCGCGCACTGGAAACGCTGCAAAAGCTGACCAAGGTGGATCTGGCGGCGATCCGGAACTACTGGTTTGCCTGGGGTACGGTGGCCAGCATCCCCAACGTGCTGATTGCGCGCACCGGCTACACCGGCGAAGACGGCTTTGAGGTTTACATCCCGTCAGACGAACCAACGACGGTGAAGATGTGGAACGCGCTGCTCGATGCGGGCGCCGAGTTCGGCATCCGGCCCTGCGGACTGGGGGCGCGCAACACGCTGCGGCTTGAAGCGGGAATGAGCCTTTATGGCCACGAGATCTCCGAAGAAACCAACGTCTTTGAGGCCGGACTCACCCGCTGGCTCAAGCTCGACAAGGGCGAGTTCATTGGCCGCGACGCGCTCGCGGCCGTGCAGGCAGCCGGAGGGCCGCAGCGGAAGCTTATCGGCCTGGAGATGATCGAGCGCGGCATTGGACGCGACGGGTATCCTGTCCTCTCGCTGGCCGGGGAACCGATCGGCAGGATTACGTCCGGGTCTCCCGCGCCGTTCCTGAAGGCCAACATTGCGCTGGCGACGGTTCCTGCGCCGGTGGCTGTCGATGGCGGGGATCTGCTGGTGGACGTGCGCGGCAACCGCGTGCGGGCCCGGCAGGTGGCTCTTCCATTCTATAAGCGACAGAAAAAATAGGACTTAACGAATTTCTTCGCAGAGTATCAGCCGCCTTCCGCTTCAGCGCGTTCTGAAAAGGGAAGCCTGACTCAAAATCGAGTAAAAACTACACAGTTCGCGAAGCTTCTCTCTCATTGCCGATCCAATATTCGGATTGAAC
>JAJZNH010000014.1 GCA_021811745.1 Acidobacteriota bacterium | reverse complement strand
CATGGCCATCACCGTGTCACCGGAATAGTCGATGATGGTGGCGATGCCCGGCGTTGTCGGCGACGGGGACGAAACTGTCACTGCATAGGAAGGTGGCTGGGGCGGCGGACCACTAGGAGTGATGGGTGTTACCACGGGCCGGTAGTTATTGCCGCATCCAGCAATGAGCGCAGCAAGCGCAAAAGCCGCACCCGACCGAACCAACCGCGTGCGCGCCTGGCCTGAGTTCATGAAAAAAAGCCTCATTCAGAATCTTTCCTGCTTACCTCGTGATTGTAAATCAGGCGACAGGGGGTACATCCGTGGTTGCGGTTTCATGATACCCACCATGATCAGGAATATGCAAAATTCCCCGGCGATTCCCAAAATCTCCGCCGCATATTCCCGCTCGACTTTGCACTCCCGGGCTATGAAACCGCAGTTGGGATTTAGACGCGATCAAGCTGCCTTGGAGAGTCGCCAGGGCCGCGAAGGTTACGATGAAACATGGCGCGCATGAAGCAGATTTGGCAATCGAAGCTGGTGCTGCTCGCCGTCCTGCCCTTTGCGGCTGCCGACGTGATCCTGCAGACCCATTGGTGGGCGGAGCAGGCGGCTCCCGTCGCCATCTGGACAGCAGGACTCAGCACGCTCCTGGGACTTGTAACCTGGAAGCTGCGCGCGGCTACGCCCGCGGCAGCGTTCACGGGTGCAACAGTCACAGCCAGCCTCATGTTTTCCACCACCACGCTTCCCTACGAGCCGTGGAATACAGCGCTGGTTCCCGTGTTGGCGGTTTCGCTGCTTGCGTTCGCCTCCACGCGGCTGGGCCGGAAGCAGAAAGAGCAGATAGGCGCAGCCGAGGGCCGGTTCGGACGATCGGCCTCCCAGGTCGCAGCCAATTTGGGCATGGCGGCCATCGTCTCCAACGGCATGATGCAGTCCTGGACGATGAGCACAAACTGGTTCGCGCAGAGTGTTTCGGTGCCAAAGGTTCTGTTCACCGTAGGGCTGGCGGCGCTGGCCGAGGCCGCTGCGGATACGGTCTCGTCGGAGATAGGTCAGGTTTTCGGCGGCCGGCCGCACATGATCACAACCTTGCGCATTGTCGAGCCAGGCAGGGACGGCGCCGTGACTCTGGCCGGCACAATCAGCGGCGTGCTTGCCGCCGGCATCGTCGCCGGCGCCGGGACCGCCGCGCTGCGCGGCGGCCTTGCGATGTTCACCATCAGTTGCGCGAGTGCCGTCTTCGGCCTCTTTTTCGACAGCCTTCTTGGAGCAACCCTGGAAGAGCGCGGCTGGCTCAACAATGACGCGGTAAACTTCCTCTCCACCGCGAGCGCGGCCGTATTGGCGATGGGCGTGCAGGTTGTGATCCGGTGAAAGCCTAGATCCTGATAGCGGTCAGAGAGCTGGATTCGCCAACACCGTTCGCACCGCTAACCCCGCTTCAATGCAGATGCAACCGCCACGCGGTATAGCTGAGAATTTCGTGCATAATGGGCGAGGCTTCGTCCTTTCCGCCCGCGACCGGCACCTTGGGACGCGGCGATGTCAGCACATCGAGGCCGTCCGCGACGCAAATGGCATGGATGCGGAACAGGTGCGTGCCGTCGCTCACGACCACCAGACGATGCAGCCCGTTAGCGCGGGCGATCACAACAAGACGCCGAACCGAATCCTCGGTATCGCGGCTGTGCGTCTCGGCAATGAGGTCCTGCTCAGGCACACCCATGCCCATCAGGTACTCGCGTCCCACTTCGCCTTCGGAATACTGATCGCCGCCGGGGCCACCCAGGGTGATAATGAGCGGAGCGATGTCGCGGTTGTAAAGGTCCAGAGCGTGATCGAGCCGGGCGCGGTAAACGGGAGAGGGCCGGCCGTCGTACTCGGCCGCGCCAAAGACGGCGATAGCGTCGGACGGAGCAGCCTGATCCTGCCCGGCATAGCGCTCAATCTGCATGTAAACCCAGCGAAACCAAAAGCCAGACCCGGCCGCTAACACGAGAAGCAGTAAAAGTGCCGAACCAAGAATCCACCTGTGCCGTTCTGAATTGGTCCCGCACTTCATGTGCTTTATCTTACGCTCGGCACTTAACGCTGCAGAACCATGACGATTTCGTGCGTAGGGATGGCGCCTTCGCGAAGAACCTCCCATCGGCCGGGGCCGAGCGAGAGATCTACGATCGTCGTTGGCAAAGTCCGGGCGGTTGGGCCGCCATCGACAATCAGCGGAATGCGGTCACCGATCTGGTCGCGGACGCAGGCGGCGTGCGTACACTCCGAAGCGCCCTGCAGATTCGCCGATGTGGCAGTAATCGGAAGACCAAAACGTTCGACGACCGCGCGGGGAATGACGGCGTCGGGAACGCGCAAGGCAACATTGCCTGTGTTGGCCGTGGAACGCAGAGGCAGCTTTGTGCCGGCACGGACGATGAGGGTGAGCGGGCCGGGCCAGAATCGCTCTACCAGTTTGTCGAAAAGCACGTCGGTGTCGTGCACCAGCTCGTAAGCCTGGCTAACGGAGGCGATGAGAAGCGACAGCGGCTTATGCTTGAGCCGCTTCTTGATCTGGTAGATCCGCTCGACAGCGCGCAGGTTTACCGGATCGACGGCCAGGCCATAAAAGGTGTCGGTCGGCAGTGCAACGACATTGCCCTTACGCAAACACGACACAATATAGTCGATCCGGTCCGGTTGCGGTTCATCCGGATGGACACTCAATATCTCCGCGGACAAGAAGTTCTACCTCGGTTCCCCAAATACCCGCAGCGGCGGGCTGCAAAAACGGAAGCTATCATAACTCGCCATGGCGGGCAAGTTCGGATGCGCGGCGCCTGCCCGCCGATTCTCAAAAAAGCTTAGAATCGGCTCAGCACCACAAAGGTTTTCGACCGATGCCTGTTCGTATTGTACAGAGTAAGCAGAATGCCCGTTTGAAGGAGTTGCGGCGAGCACTGGCGCACCCGGGCCGCGATACCCGTGGCATGGCGGGCATCGAGGGCCCGAAGCTGCTGGAGGAGGCGCTCCAC
>JAJZNH010000771.1 GCA_021811745.1 Acidobacteriota bacterium | reverse complement strand
CCCGGCCAGTTCGCCCGCACCGCATTTTTTCTCACCGGCTTCTTCCTGATCTTCGCTTTTGCACCCCGCCTGGCGCATATCGATCTGGACGAAGCCCGTTCCTCCGCATGGGACGCGCTGGCCGTGGTTGTTCTGCCCATTGCCAATGCCGCCCTGGGATTCGTGGCGTTCTATGCGCTCTTTCAATCCTCAAGCGTGCAAGGCGCCGGACCGTGGATCGCCGTTACCTTTGCGGCGTTTTACTTGCTGCTGCTAGGCCTGCCTGCGCGCGGTGTGTTGCGTCCAGGCTCCGCACTGTTGTCGGCGCTGCATCTCGCGGCGTCGGTGGTCTTTCTTACGCTCGCCATTCCGCTGAAGGCCCATGGCCGCTGGCTCACAATCGGCTGGCTGGCCGAGGGTGCGGCGCTGCTGTGGGTTGCAGGCCGCACCCGGCTGCTGTTGTTGCGGGTGCTGGCGGTTCTCTGCCTTGTTCTCGGACTGGCGGCCCTGCTGGTCGTGAATCCGCCGGCATCGTTGACGCCCTTTCTCAACCAGCGATTCGCAACTTACTGCGCCGCGATTGCCGTATTTGCCTTGGTGGCCTGGCTGGCGCGGGGCGCAACCGAGGGCGAAGATGCTGTGGCCGCCGCTGGCTGGCCGGCGCTTGCGGTCGCAGCCATGCTCATTGTGAATCTGCTCATCCTGATTGCCGTCGGCTGTGAGATTCACAGCTACTGGTGGTCTTTGCGTTGGCGGGGCGATCCGTACGTCTTCGCTAGCTATCGCATCTACGCGCAATTTACCTATTCGGCGTGGTTCATGATCTTCGGCGCGATCCTGCTCGCCGCCGGCTTTTGGCGCCGCTCGGCGTTCCTGCGCTGGCAGGCTTTAGTGTTGCTCGCCGTAGCCATCGGCAAGGTCTTCCTGATGGATATGAGCGCGCTAAGCCAGGGGCTGCGCATCCTCAGCTTTCTCGGCCTCGGTGTTCTGCTGCTCGCCGTCAGCTTTGCCTATCAGCGCGACTGGCTTAACCTGCGCGGACAGAGAGGTCCATCGACATGAGGTCTCTGGCGGTTCTTCTTCTGCTTGCTCTGGCCGCTCCCTCGCCGCAGATTCAGTACTTCCGCTACGAACGGCTCGTTCAGCACATTCCACCATCTTCCGGCCAGACATGCTTCGTGGTTGCGCCGGCCATCTTTGCCCACGCGGCTCCGCAGCTTGCCGATCTGCGCCTCTACCGCGGCGCGGCCGAGACGCCCTATGTATTGCAGTCGGCCGCTCCCCTGCCATCCGCGGAGCAGCAGGTCCCGCTCCTGAACCTGGGCCGGCGCGGCAATCAAACCGTCTTTGACGCGGCAATGCCCGCCACGAATTACAGCGATGTCGAACTGGCGGTCTCCGGCCACGACTTTATCGCCACCGTGAAGGTTTCCGGCAGCCAGAAGCCTTCTGGCGCCGCCGCAACCCAGCTCGGCTCCTTCACCATCTTCGACCTGACGCATCAAAAACTGGGCCGAAGCACGGTGCTTCATCTTCCACCGTCGAACTTCCCTTACCTGCATTTCAGCATTGCCGGTCCCATTGCTCCCGATAGCGTAACGGGCCTTTCCGTTCCGAGCCAGCCTGCGAGTCAGCCGAAGTATGCCGACATCGTCCGGTTGACTCGCGTCGTCCAGCAGGGCCGTTCCTCGGTGATCGAGTTAAGCGTGCCCGCGCATGTGCCGGTGGATCGCATCGCCTTTGCGCCGGGCCGGCAGCCCGCCAGCTTCAGCCGTGACGTCAGTGTCGTCGCCGCTGCCATCGCCGCCCGGTCATCCGATTTGCCCGAATCGCAGAGCCAGACGTCCTTTGGAAATCTTCTCCGCATCCACGGCACGCGCGACGGTCACCGCATCGATGAAGAACGCCTCGCCATCGACGCGCCGGCAGCCGAGTTCGATACGCCCTCGAAGTGGACCATCACCATCGATAACGGAGATGATCCGCCCATCCAGCTCGACTCCGTTACGCTCCAGATGCGGGAGCGTACACTCTGCTTTGAGGCTGCGGGCGGAGCTGCGTACACGCTTTACTACGGAGACTCGGCGTTGACCGCTCCACGCTACGATTACGCCGCCCTCTTCGCGCACCAGCCCAATGCCGCGCAGGCGACGCTCGGGCAGGAGCGGCACAATCCCGTCTTCGAGCCGCGTCCCGATACGCGTCCCTTTACCGAGAAACACCCGATGCTGCTGTGGGTGGTCCTGGCGTTGGTTATCGCGTTCCTGGCCGCCATTGCTTTCCGCTCCGTCAAGCTGAGCCCGCAGCCACCAGAGTGACGGATGCCCATCGCTGAAACCGCCGCGAAAGCTCCCTTCCGCGTGGTTGAATGCCTGCCTAAACCTGCTCCGGTAGACTGAGAGGGCAATGCACTCCCTGCGACAAGGCGCGCTCTCTGCGTTGGCGCTGGCTTTGGGGCTGGCGGCCTGGCCTGCATTCACCGGCTGTGGGTTGCCGGCGGCGCCCAAGCCGCCTTCGCTCAATCTGCCTGAGCCTGTGAAGAATCTCTCCGCTTCGCGTGCAGGTGGCCAGGTCTCGCTGACCTGGACCATGCCCAAGGAAAATACCGACCAGTTGTTGCTGAAAGGCAATATCGCGACCCGCGTCTGCCGCAAGGAAGCCGCCGGACCCTGCGCCACCGCCGCCAATCTGCAACTGGCTCCCGGCGCGGCTGCGACTTTCACTGATACGCTGCCGACCGCTCTGGCCGCCGGAGCACCGCGTCCGCTTACTTACCTTGTCGAGTTAAGCAACCGCAACGGACGCTCGGCTGGGCCATCGAATCCTGCCGTCGTTCTGGCCGGCGAGGCGCCTCCGCCCATCACCGGCCTCACCGCTGAAATGCGCAAAGACGGCATTCTTCTACGCTGGAATCCGGGCCCCGATCCGCAGGAGCTGACACGCACATACGTCCGCCTCCGGCGCAAATTGCTTACGCCGCATGCGGCCAACACCGACCAGGGTCTGTTGGCGCCGCAGCCTGAGCCGGTCGAG
>JAJZNH010000567.1 GCA_021811745.1 Acidobacteriota bacterium | reverse complement strand
TGGTCTGAAGGCGAATCTCATCATCGTGAATCTAACGATACCTTCCCGGGGCGGTGGGGAGAAAGCCGTTGCCGGTTGCAGCTTGGAACCGCCTGCCGGTTGCGGGCGGTACGCAAAGTATGTGCGGCTGTTCGATCCACGCGCACCGCGGAGGCCACTTCCGGTATAATGCCCACTGAGACACGGAGAGATGGCCGAGTGGCTGAAGGCGGCGGTTTGCTAAACCGTTATAGGGTCAAAAGCTCTATCGGGGGTTCGAATCCCCCTCTCTCCGCCACTCACTTTTCCGCCTAATTGATTCCATTGAATAATTGATGATAAATTCCATTAATTCAAGGAATTACAGCCCGTCCAAAATGTATCAATCCGTCCATCTTTTCCTGTCCGAATGACCATGTTGGGCAGTTTTGCATGACCATGACGCGGGTGCATGACCATGGCATCGAGGGCACGATCAGAAAACTTGTGACTTTGGCAGCAACTTTCCTCACTGAGTCGTGTTTTTCTAAGTTGCGTGCGCATTTTTAGGTTCCGGTCTGCAACGAAACGGTAGGCCGGCAGACACTTGGATAATGCGGCACAGGTATCAAGCCGTGCCCTTGGCTTCGTGAAGGGCTGACATGAACGGTCTGCCGCCGATGGCTGCGTCCGGAGCTCCTGCCGGGTTGAGCGTTCATGCCGATGACACCAGGAGTAGTGACAGGCTCCGCCTGTGGGCATGCGTGATAGCGCGGCCGCGTGACACCGTGAAGCCGGTGCAGATTCCACAGACAGTAGGAAATTGAAAGATGGGAGATGTACGGTGTATTACCACCGGCGCCGCGGCGTGCGATCTAGCGACACGCATTGAGCGGATGCCCGGGGGATTGAAGGTAAAGCAGCTCATCACCTTGCTGGGAGCCAGCCGGTCATACGTTTACGGATTGATCGAGAGCGGCCGGCTTCCGTATTACAGGCTGCCCACCGGGGCGATCCGGCTCGATCCGGTGAAGGTTGCGCGGTGGCTGCGTTCGTGTGAGGTTGCTGTGGACGAGGCGGCATGACCACCCGTTCTGCGGACCTATTCGTCAACTAGCCCATGGCGCGCGGTTGTCATTCGGCAGACTCTCCCAACTGTGAGCGCCATTGAGTTCTTGGAAGAGTCTGGATCAGCTGTTTCGCTTGCTGGCGACCTGAATACGACACACTCAGGGTCGTCAGGAAGCGGACAATTCAGGCCGACTCTCAGAAGCCGGAGAAAGTGACATTAAGGATTCATGGAAAGAAACGAATCCAATTTTGACAATTTGTCAAATCTGACCAAACAACTCCAGAGAGTGGAGAAGACATACATCCACTCAATTAGACCCGAATCCGTAGATAGTGCCCGCCTGGCCCAGGCACGGAGCGCCATTCAAGGAGCCCTGATGGCATATACGAAGAGCCGCTTCGACTTCGGACGGGCTCTGCGGCAATACAAGCAGCACTACAAAGCCGAGCGCGGCTGGATGGAGGCTGCGTCGGTGATCGCCAACGCGATCGGCCGTGATCCACGAACGATCTTTCGGATCATCGAGGATCACGAGCGCGCAGCGCAGCTCGATCCCGTTGTTCTGGAGGTGATGGAGGAACGAGGCATCGACGCGGCTGCGCCAAAAAACGCCGCAATGGTGGCGAATCTGCTCGAGATTCCGGCACCGAAGAGGCGCGAGGAGGCAGTCGCGGTGGTGAAGGCGGCTTCGCAAGCGCATCTTGAGAAAAAGAGGGCTACCAAGAAAGCCATAGCTAAGTTGTCGCAGAGGGACGGCCTTGATCAGTTTGCACATCGCATTCTGAAGCAGTTCGGGGAACGCTACCGGAGCGTGAAAGCGGAACGTCGGGACGAGGAGGTCCGGTACATTCTCGAACTGGTGGTTAACACGCTGCGTTCCGATATCCGTGAGTTGCGGCAGTACGGCCGGCCGGCTCTGGTACCGAAACCGACAATGAAGGAGGCGGCATAAGCTTCGCATGTCCGGGGATCAGATTTCCCAATGGCATGCTGATCGGCCTCTGCAGATGTTTGGCGCGCCCACCAGATGCCGCCTGCCGCCGCAGTTGCCGGTGCGATGCAGATCCGCTCGCTGGTTGGCCGCCGCCTGCGAGCGTGACCTGCGGTAGCTCCGAAACGACAAATACCCTTTCCAGGCTTTTTGGAACACCGCGGCGGCCTGGTCTATCGATCGGTCTTGGCTTGGGATTGTTTCGTTTTTGCGGCTGTTTGTCGGGGCAAAGCCTTCGCCATGGCAAGCGCGGCTGCGGATTCTCCCTTGACCAACGCGGCCGCCGAGGCTGAATGGAGTCGCCGATACGCGAGCGCGAGAGGAGGAATAGAGGACAGCTCGCCCATGTCTTTGGCCCGGCCGACTGAGTTGATTCGTTGGGCTGCCGACTGGCGCAGGAAGCCTGCGGCCAGCTGGCGATCACCTCCGATCCATAGCGCCAGCAGGGCGACACGCAGATCGGCAGCGAGGTCACCACTGGGGCCCAGGTCGATCAACTCCCGCCAACCCTCCTTCAGGCGCCGGCGGCCTTCGGATGTAATCTTGTGAGCCGTGCGACCGCGGGAGCCGGGCTTTCCCTGGACTACGAAGCCATCGGTTACGAGTCGCCGCAGCGCCGGAATAGTTGCACCCGGGGAGAGATCCGCGGCGATCTTCAACTCGTACGGAGTTGAGAGTCCACTCTCGATCAGCGCCAGTACGAACAGATCGAGGTCGCTGCGGCGTCGCTTGTCACGGGTCTCAGGCACGTACCAAAGTATACGGGGGCCGGCATCCAAGGTTGCAAAAGGCCGGGCGCCGTTCCTCCTGCGGCGCCCTGGTTTGAGGCGAAGATGATCATTTGCGTTTACGGCGTGGACGTCTTCCTGCCGCCAGTCTCGGAACCCAGAAGTTTGGATCCTTCACGACAAAATGGACCAGGTAAGGCTCCAGGCGATCAGCATCATGAAAGAAGTTGATCGCATCTGCAGGCGTGAACCTGTAATCATCCCAAACGCG
>JAJZNH010000475.1 GCA_021811745.1 Acidobacteriota bacterium | reverse complement strand
TTCATCGTCCCCATCGTCTGCTATCTTTTTGTGGCCTACTACGGGTTCGCGGGCTACAAGCCCACTCGTCCGGCCGCGGCGTAAGCCGGCTCGCTCGCTGTCTCTGAGGCCCTCCGGATTGCGCCGGAGGGCTTCGGCATTTCCGGCAGGTCAAAGGTCTCCATATTTCCCCGGAATGCCGCGCGGTGTGGACGCGCCGGTGTGGCGCTGCGTAGAGTGGATTTTGTAGCGAATCGTTGTGCAAGGAGTTGTTCTGTGCCCGACCTCAATATTGTCGATTGGCTGATCCTGCTGATCTGCTTCTTTCTCGCCGCAGGCATCGGCTTCACTCTCAGGCACGGCATCAAGACGGCCGGGGATTTCTTTCAGGCCGGGCGCGCCATGCCCGCCTGGGTGAGCGGACTGGCCTTTCTCGCCGCCGGGCTGGGAGCGCAGGAGGTGATCGCCATGGGCGCGGCGGGCGCCAGGTACGGCCTCAGGAGCGCGCAGTTTTACATCATGGGCGCCATCCCTGCCATGCTCTTCCTGGGCGTTTTCATGATGCCGCTCTACTACGGCTCGAAGGCGCGCACGGTGCCGGAATTTCTGCGTCTGCGCTTCGATGAGAAGACCCGCGCGCTGAACGCTATCTTCTTTGCGGCCTCGGCGGTTCTGGGCCTGGCCGTCGTGATGTACGCGACGGCCCGACTGCTTCAAGCGCTGCACGTCTTCGACGCCATCTTCCTCTTCGTGGGCTTGCCGGGGCGGTGGAGTTTTACGCTGACGATTGCCATCTCGGCGACCGTCGTGCTTCTCTATGTTTTTCTCAGCGGACTGATGGGTTCCATCTACAACCAGGTCTTGCAGTTCTTCATCTTTGCCGCCGGCTTTTTGCCCATTGTCCTTTTAGGGGTGTACAAGATCGGGGGATGGAGCGGTCTGATGAAGGCGGTTCCGGCGGCTTACCTGCACGCGACGCCGGGCGTGGGCCACGCGGACGTGTGGAGCATGGGTACCACCGGCATGGGCCTCGTGCTCGGCATCGTACTCGGCAGCGGCTACTGGTGTACGGACTTCCGCGTGCTCCAGGCCGCCATGGCCGCTGAAAATCAGAACTCTGCCCGAAGGGCGCCGCTGATAGCCGCATTCATCCGGCTGTTTCTGCCTTTTCTTTTGATTCTGCCGGGACTGGTGGCCATCGGACTGCCCACGCCGCAAACAACCACCATGACCCGCGATGAAAATGGGGCCATTTATCACGAGATTACAGTTGTTCCCAGAGAAGCTGAAGAAGGCCGCGGCCTGGTTCCGGCGCTGATGGATCCTGCAGGGAGCAAGCCGATCCAGGTAAACGGCCAGACTCAACTCAATTACGACATGGCCACGCCGCAGCTGCTGCTGAACGTTCTGCCCACGGGACTGCTGGGACTGGGGCTGGCAGCGCTGCTGGCCAGCCTGATGGCCGGCATGGCCGCCAACGCAACCGCCTTCAACGCCATCTTCACCTGCGACCTTTACCAGCCTTACATCCACAAAGGCGCCAGCGACCGGCACTATCTCTGGGCAGGCCGATGGGCCACACTGGGCGGAATTCTGCTCTCGGTCGGGCTCGCCTATGCGGCCTTCTCGCTCCACAACATTCTGGAAACGCTGGTGCTCATCTTCGCTCTCTTGAATGCGCCGCTGCTGGCCACCGTCCTGCTCGCCATGTTCTGGAAGCGGGCCACCGGCCACGGTGCCTTCGCCGGGCTGGCATCCGGTATCGCTGTCGCCGTGCTGCATCACGGGCTGACGCTGCCGCTGGATGCTCAACGCGGCATCCACGGCGGGTGGATCACAGTGCTGCATCGCTACCCGAATGGCATGGCGCAAAGCTTCTGGACGGCGATCTTCGCCTTCTGTGTCTGTCTGGCGATAACGGGTGCGGTGAGTCTGATGACGGAAGCCAGGCCCGACGCGGAATTGGTGGGGCTGGTTCACTCACTCACCCCCGGCCCCAAACGCATCAAGGCGGCGTGGTGGAAGCAGCCCGAACGATTGGCGGCTGTCATTCTCGTGGCTGCCGTCGTGCTCAGTTTCATCTTTGCCTGAGGAGAAAGGACAACTATGGATCTCGATCCGCGTACACCCCTGGGATGGACCTTCATCATGATTGGCGCAACCCTCTCGCTCTTCGGCATGACGACCAATGCAGATGCGCACCTTTACGCCCCATGCCTCGGCATCAACGCTAATCTCGTATGGGGATTTGTGCTGCTGCTTATCGGAATGTTTCTGGTGCCATTTGGACACCGCGGGCAGAGACGGCGAGAAAAACCGTAGCCAATCTTTCAAATCAACTGGGCTACATAAACCATTGCAAATGATCTGACCTTGCATCGCAACAGAGCATCTCTTTCGTCGTGCCCCAAAAGCTCACAAGGACGGCGGTTTTTAGCCCTCGTGAAATGCAAACATGCGCATTCGTTTATGGCAGTGTGGATAGTAAAGTCCACCGGCGCTGATATACCCTGTTCGACATGCGGCGAATCACCCTTTTGGCCACGATATGGCTCTGTGCCCTGGGTGCGATGGCACAGGCGCATCTCCCCATCACCGAAAAGATTGAGTGGACATGGACGGACCGGCCCGAGACTCCCACCACCAACCTGCCCAACGTCCTGCTGGTCGGCGACTCCATTACGCGCGGCTATTATCCTCAAGTCGCAAAAGACCTGAGTGGGGTTGCGAATGTCTATCTCTTTGCCACTTCGTGCGCCAGCGGCGACCCAAGGCTGCCAGGCCAGTTGCACGACTACTTCCGCATGATGGGCGTTCACTTCGCAGTGGTCCACTTCAACAACGGCATGCACGGCTGGGGCTACACCGAGCAGCAGTATGCATCGGGGTTGCCGGACATGATCGCAGCCCTGCGCCGCGGAGCGCCGGATGCAAAGCTGATCTGGGCCAGCACGACGCCCGTGCTGCACGATGCAACCGGCAACGAGGCAACCAATGCGCGCATCAATGAGCGCAACCGCCTGGCCGCGGCCGTTATGCGC
>JAJZNH010000858.1 GCA_021811745.1 Acidobacteriota bacterium | reverse complement strand
GACTGAAATTGCCGCCTGGTTTTCAGGCGACGGTCGTGGCCGACGGCCTAGGCCCGGTGCGCCATTTGGCGGTTAGGGCAAACGGCGATATCTACGTCTCGACTCCGGTGGACAGACGGCACGCCGGGAGCGGGATTATTGCCCTCCATTTAGGCGTGAACCACAAGGCCGACCGGATCGTGCATTTCAGCACCGTAGACGGCGGGACTGGAATTGAATTCTCCAAGGGCGACCTGTATGCCTCCACCGCTTCGGCGGTCTACCGATTCCGGTTCAGCGGCAACAGCCTGTTGCCGGAGAAGGATCCGCAGATCGTGGTGGAAGGTCTGCCCGCCTCCCATCCCGGCTTCGCCCGGGCCAAGGTCCCGCTGGCCTTCGATGGAAAAGGAAACCTCTATGTTGCCATTGAGGCTTCTGGAAATTTCTGCACCGATTCCGAGGCGCGGCCCAAACGCGGCTCTCCGCCGGTGGAGTTGAACCCCTGCCCCGACCTGGGAGAACGTGCGGGAATCCGGCGTTTCAGCGCCGCCAGAATCGATCAGAAGTTCGCCCGCGGCGGCGCGCAGATTGCCACTGGCCTTCGCGAAACGACTGCGCTCGCTTGGTCTCCTGACGATGGGCATCTCTACGTGATCACGGAGGGCGTGGACGAGACTCACAGGTTCTGGCCTCAGTACGTCAGCCGGCAGGCGGAAAATCAAATCGCTGACGGGATGTACCGCGTCACGCCAGGCGCCAATTTTGGCTGGCCCTACACCTATTACGACGGCGTCCGCAAGCTGCGTCTGATCGCGCCCGCCTACGGCGGCAACGGAAACGAGACGGCTCCGCCGGGCAAGTATTCCACCCCGGTGCTCACCTTTCAGCCCCGCGCATCGGAAGTCGATCTGGTGTTCTACACCGGCCGTCAGTTTCCAGCGTCCTACCGCGATGGAGCCTTCACCGTTCAGCACGGCACCTTCAGGCTTCAGAATGGCGTCCCCAGACATTATGGCTTTGACGTGGTTTTCCTGCCCTTCAATCGCAGCGGGGTAGCCGGCGCTCCGAGGGTGTTTGCTACCGGATTCGCGGAGTTTGGCGCCTCCAGCAGCAGTCGCGGACGGGCAACCTACCGACCCATAGGCGCGGCCGTCGGACCGCACGGATCTCTTTATGTGGCCGATTCGGAAAAAGGCCGGATCTGGCGCATTGCTTACGGAAGCCATTGAACGGGAGCGCCGGAGGCAGCCACGGCATCGTGGTTTCCGTGCCTCAGCAGTGAGACCTTAGCCCTTCTGGCCGTGGTGAGGCAGCCGCCCCGTGTGATGACGATTGTGTTTCAATAGAACCGATGGCAATTCCCCGAAAAGCGACCCTGCGAGGGCGGCTGATCGCGGCGCAGCGGAAGGTCCGCGAGTACGCCATGGTGGCCCGTGCCCTGGCTTCCAAGGACCACCCGGTCCTGGCGCAGATTATCCCCATGCGCTTCTGCAACTTGAGCTGCGCCTACTGCAACGAGTACGACAAGGTGTCGGAGCCCGTGCCGCTTGAAGAGATGTACCGGCGGATCGACCACCTGGGCCGGCTGGGAACGGCCATGATCGGCATCAGCGGCGGAGAGCCGCTCACCCATCCACAGCTGGACGAGATCATCCGCAGGATGCGGCGCACCGGCGCCATCGCCGGCATGATCACCAACGGCTATCTGCTGAATGCCGAGCGCATCGAACGCCTGAACCGCGCCGGCCTCGACCACATGCAGATCTCAATCGACAACCTGGAACCGGACGAGATCTCCAAGAAAAGCCTGAAGGTGCTGGACAAGAAGCTCCAGATGCTGGCCGAGTACGCGGAGTTCCACGTGAACATCAATTCCGTGGTTGGGGGTGGGATCAGGAACCCCAACGACGCGCTGGTGATCGGACGGCGCGCGCTCGAACTCGGCTTTGAATCGACCATCGGAATCATTCACGACGGCGACGGCCAATTGAAGCCGCTCACCGGCGACGAGGCCAAGGTCTACTTTGAGATGAACAATCGGAAGAAGACCAACTATGCGCAGTTCGACAAGTTCCAGGAGGCGATAGCGCAGGGACGGCCCAACGAATGGCGCTGCCGCGCCGGCTCACGCTACTTGTACATTTGCGAGGACGGACTGGTGCACTACTGCTCGCAACAGCGCGGCTATCCGGGCGTGCCCCTGGCCGAGTACACGCGCGCGGACGTAAAGCGCGAGTTTCTGACCGCCAAGAGCTGCGCCCCGCATTGCACCATCGGCTGCGTGCACCGCATCAGCTACATCGACCACTGGCGCGCACCGCAGACGCGGATGGTAGCGCCCAGCGGACAGGAGCTGGTGAAAATCCAAACCGGGCATTAGCGCGCGGAGAGCAGCGTTCGAGGCTGCGGAAAGGTAAATATTGCTGGGTCTACGAGGCCAAAACAGATGCGCCTATATGCTTATATCAGAATGAGATAGGGCTACTTCTTCAAGATATTATGCAGCTTTTCGCGCTGGGCGGAGAATGTGTCGAGCGCTTCCTGCACGCGGCCAAGCATCTCCTGAACCTGGGCGATGTAGCCGGGCAACGCGTTCCACCACGCGCGCACCGTCTCCTGCTGATCCAGCATGGCAAGGGCGGTACCCGAGGCGGCCACTACCAATCCCGCACGACGCTTGCCGCTCACCATGAGAACACCACCGGCGGTGAGCGAACCGGCTGCGGCAACACGGGTCAAGCCCAAGGAATTGGAGCGCGACGCCGGCGGCCGGCCGGCAGAATCGTTCGCGGGTTGAGAGAGCGGCACAACCACCATAATTTCTCCTCCAGTTCGAATGCGCGCAAGCGACGGCGAACGAAGCGTGTCTCAAGTAGTATGACCCAGATGAGCGGGCCACGGAAAGCTTTCGCGGCAGACGGCCCGCACGGCTTTGGAGAGGCTCTCAGTCCAGATCGAAGTCGCGCAGAGGTTTACCGTCGGGAGCGTCCTTGGCCTTGCGCAGCGCCTCGGCAAACTTCTTTTCCAGCAGGTCGGCCTTGTTCTTTTC
>JAJZNH010000870.1 GCA_021811745.1 Acidobacteriota bacterium | reverse complement strand
GTCATGTCCAAAAGCCGGCCGCATATTTCTTTGCGGCTTTGTGCCCGCCTGAGGCGTGAGATTGTCTGTGCGCTGATGGTGGTCTCCAGCCTTTCCTGCCGCGCTCTGCCGGCGCGGTCCGACGGCGGTTCGCTGCCCAATGCGCCGCAGGCCCAGACGCTGGCTCAAAGGCAGTCCCAGAGTACGGTGACCGTGCTTGGTTCTCCCCGCGACATTCTGCACGATCAGAAGGCTATCTGGACCAGCCCATTCCATCTGCGAGCGCATGATTTGAAGTGGCTTACACCACTCGCTCTGGCTACGGGCGCGGCCATTGCCACGGACCACCGCGCCATGTCGCAGGTGGTCTCGCGCGACCCGGGCTTCAACAACGCCAATATCAACACTTCCAACGCGCTGATCGGCGGCTTCATCGCCCTGCCGGTGGCGATCTTCGGTTACGGCCATTTTGAGCAAGACGATCACGCCCGCGCTGCCGGCATTCTGGGCGGCGAAGCGCTGGTGGATGGCGTCGCCGTGGAGCAGGGGATGAAGCTGATCTTCTGGCGGGAGCGGCCAGCCGTGGACAGCGCGCGCGGGCGGTTCTTCCAGTCCAGCGCAGGCGTCGACTCGTCGTTTCCCTCTTCGCACAGTGTGCTGGCCTGGGCCGCCGCCGCGACGATCGCCGGCGAATATCCATCACGCTGGAAGCAGATCGCGGTTTACTCCGCGGCCACCGGCGTGAGCCTTACGCGCGTGCTGGGCCAACAGCACTTTCCCTCGGACGTGCTTGTGGGCAGCGCCGCCGGATGGCTGGTGGGGCACTACATCGCCCATCGCCACCGCAGGCATGCCAGCGCTGTGCGCTGAATTTTGCGCAGGGAGTTCATTTCTTGCAATGCTGATTTCACTACGACACGGGATCCCCCGGAAGGCTGCCCTGCATCAATGATGGAACGTAGGAGCCGCTGCCAATCCTCCTATCCGGCCAACTGCTGCCTCAATCCCCTGGCACGCTCTCCAGTTCCGAACCGATCTTGTGCAGCTTCATCACCTTCCATTGCAGCCGGTCGAAGAAGAGGTAAACGACCGGCGTGGAAAAGAGCGTAAGCATTTGCGAAACCAACAGCCCGCCCACAATGGCGATGCCCAGCGGCTTGCGCAGTTCAGACCCCACGCCCATTCCGAAGGCCAGTGGCATGCCGCCGAAGAGGGCGGCCATCGTGGTCATGATGATGGGCCGGAAGCGCATGAGCGACGCCTGATAGATGGCCTCCACCGGCGGCAACCCCTGTTCGCGCTCAGCCTGAAGGGCAAAGTCGATCATCATGATGGCGTTTTTCTTTACAATGCCGATGAGCAGGATGATACCGATAAGCGCGATGATGCTCAGGTCCGTTCCTGTCAGCAACAGCGCCAGGATCGCTCCTACGCCGGCCGGCGGCAGCGTCGAGAGAATCGTGAGCGGATGGATCAGGCTCTCGTAAAGGATTCCGAGCACGATGTAGACCGCCACCAGCGCGGCCAAGATCAGATAAGGCTCATTCTTGAGCGAATCCTGGAAAACCTGGGCGGTTCCCTGGAAACTGCCCTGGACGGTGCTGGGCATGTGCATCTCGCGCTTCTCGTTTTCGAGCGCCGTAACGGCGTCGCCGAGAGCCACGTTGGGAGCCAGGTTGAAGGTGAGCGTAACCGCCGGATACTGCCCCTGGTGATTAACCGCCAGTGAGGTCCGCTGCGTCTCGTAGTGAGCGATGGCGGAAAGGGGCACCATGGCGCCGCCCGTGGACGCTGTGGTTGCCGGGGTCACTGCCGCCGGCGCTCCTCCGACCGTGGGCGAAGCCACGGCCGGAACGATGGTTGACGAAGGCTGCACCGGAATAGCCGAGTTCACCGGAGCCGTTGGAAGCGGGCTGGTGGTATTGGCCGGGACCGTGGGCGTAGCGACCGTGGGATTTGTAACCCCCGGTATCGCCGTCGTTGTTGTCGTCGCAGTTGCCGCCGCCGTTGTTGCTAAAGCTGCGGTTGCCGGGGCCGCGCTGGCTGCTATTGGGGAAGATGAAAGAATGGCGGAAAGAGTCGAGGACGTGTCGGGGGACACCGGAGCTGGAGCCATGGGCAGGGCAGCCGGCGTTGTAGGCATGCTCATGGAAGAAGTTGACGCCGCAGTGGTTATCGGCGTCGCCGGCGCGTTCGTCCCGGATAGAGCGGTGGCGGCGCCAAAGTTGTTGCCGGCTTTGATATAGATGCCGTTCAGCGCCTCGGGACTGCGCTGATACTTGGGATCAACCTCCATGACCACGAAGTACTGGTTGAGTCCTGTATACATGGTGGAGACTTCGCGCTGCCCGAAGGCGTCGTAGAGCACCTGATCAATGTCCGATGCCGTAATCCCGAGCCGCGAGGCGGTATCGCGATTAATGACCAGATTGGCCGCCAAACCCTGGCTCTGCTGGTCGCTGGTGACGTCGCGCAACTGCGGCAGGGTTCGCATCCGCGCCAGCAATCGCGGGGCCCATGTGTTCAGCTCATCCAGATTTTCATCCGAGAGCGTGTATTGGTATTGCGCGGCGCTGCCGCGGGCGCCCATTTGAATATCCTGGTTTGCCTGGAGAAAGAGCGTTGCGCCCGGCACGCTGGTCAGCTCGCGGCGCAAGCGGTTGATAACCTGATCCCCGCTCACACGGCCAGGACGGTCGGCGAGCGGTTTAAGCGTGATAAACATGCGGCCGATGTTGTTGGTGGTGCCGGGACCGCCGCTACCCGCGAAAGCCACCACCGACTTGACGGCCGGATCGTCCAGCGTCATTTGCGCCAATAACTTCTGCTTCGCGCTCATGGCTTCAAAGCTGATGTCCTGCGCGCCCATCGTCATGCCGGACAGGCGGCCTGAATCCTGCTGCGGGAAGAAGCCTTTGGGGATGATCTTGAACAGATAGACATTCAGCACTACGGTGCCAAGCAGAACGCCCAGCATCAGCCACTGGTGGCGCAGCACCCAGCGCAGCCCAACGGCGTATTCATCGTGAATCCACTTGAAGGCGCGTTCGCT
>JAJZNH010000321.1 GCA_021811745.1 Acidobacteriota bacterium | reverse complement strand
GAACTGCCGGCTGGAATTGATCCACTATCTGCTGAACAGCCATGTCCTGCCCCAGGCGCAAGCGGAATTGATGGCTCTGGCCGCCAACGTGCCCGACAACTCGCCGGAGCAAGTGCAACTAGGACAACTCTTTCTTCAGACGCAGGGCTACCAGCAGGCGCTAGCGGCGTTCCGGCTTGGCCTGCGGTCAAACCGGCGTGACCACGCAGCAATGTTGGGGGCAGGAATCGCGGCCTTTCAACTTGGGCTTTATCCGACAGCGGAGCGCTACCTGCGCGACGCGGTCTATACCTCTCCCCACGATGCGCAGAGCGTGGCTTGGCTCAAAAAAGCGCAGTCCGTACTGGAGACGGATCCATACCTTCCGGACCTGTCGCAAGCGCAAAGAAATCGGATTGCCTTGAATGCATTCGCCACCGCCGGGAGCCGTCTCAAGGCCTGTCCAGCGCAAGGCAGCCCAACGCTGCCGGCGACGGTGCTCCAGGGTCTTGAGCAGCAGTGGACTAAGCTGAAGCCGCAGGTTACGGAATGGCGGTTACGGCGCACCCCAGACCTGGTGAACGCGGCCATGGATTTGGCCTTCCAGATCGAGCGCCAAACCGTGATCGGATGCGGGGCTCCCACCGAAGCCGATCAAGCATTGCTTCTTATCGCAAATCTGCACGAGGAGAATTGAACTGAGTTTGTCTTCGCATGCACAAACGGCGGCTACCGCCGAGGAGGTCGAAAGCAGGCCTGCGACCCGCTGGACGGAATTCACGCCGGCAGCGGTTCTGCGGTCTGTGTTCCGGGAGGACCGGTTCTTCCTGATTCTGTCCGTGTTCATTGGCGTACTTTCGGGCCTCCTGGTGGTCTGCTTTCACTACGCCATTGGCTGGTGTCAGATCTATCTTCTGGGCACAGGGGCTGTGCCATCGACGACGCGGCTGCTGCTGGTGCCTACGCTTGCCGGTCTGGTCATCTCGGTGCTCGTCATTCATGTGTTTCCCGAGGCACGCGGCAGTGGGGTCAATCAGACCAAGTCCGCGCTTTACATCTACAACGGCTACATTCCATTGAAAGCAGCGGTGGGCAAGTTCATCACTTCGGCGCTGGCCATCGGATCGGGCCACTCCCTAGGACCGGAAGATCCTTCGCTGCAGATCGGCGCCAGTCTGGCTTCGGCGATCGGGCGGCGGTTGCACCTGTCGCGGGACAGGATGCGGCTCATGGCCCCGGCGGGCGCGGCAGCCGGATTGGCGGCAGCCTTCAATGCGCCGATCTCCGCGGTGCTGTTTGTGATCGAGGAGGTCATCGGGCGATGGACGGCGGGGATTTTGGGGTCGGTGGTCCTGGCCGCCGTCTCCAGCGCGGTGGTGATGAGGTGGTTTCTCGGCTCAGAGCCGTTTTTCCGGATTCCTACGGTGGAGTTGCAACGCCCTTCGGAGCTGATTGCTTACTCGATTCTCGGTGTGGTGGGAGGGCTGGCGTCCGTTGTATTTTCAAGCGGGATCGGATTCATGCGTCCCGTGTGCAAGAGGATGCGTCCCTGGGCTCAATACGTTCAGCCGGCGGTGGCGGGGTTACTCACTGGTTGCATCGCGGTGCTGGGCGCGCCCCAGGTGATGGGGGCCGGCTACGTGTACATCGATGAAGCCATGCACGGGCAGTTCACGTGGCAGTTCATGGCTATTTTGGCGGGGTTGAAGATTCTCGCCACGCTGATGTCTTTCGTGAGCGGAACGCCCGGCGGGATGTTTGCGCCCACGCTGTTCATCGGCGCCATGCTGGGCGCCGCGGTTGGCGGGGCGCAGCATGTGCTGCTTCCACAGTTGAGCGGTTCTGTGGGCACGTATGCGCTGGTGGGGATGGGCGTGCTCTTTGCGGGATTCCTGCGCGCGCCCATGACGTCGGTGTTCATGGTTTTGGAGATGAGCGGCAACTATTCGATCATCGTCCCCGTAATTTTGGCCAATACGATCGCCTACGTCATCGCCCGCGCATTGCAGCCGACGCCGATCTTCGATGCGCTGAGCCGGCAGGACGGTGTGGAATTGCCGTCGATGGAGGAACAGCGCGAAGAGGACGTCTTGCACGTCGAAGATGCCATGGAGCCTCCAAACGAAGTCGTGCTGGACTCGCGGGATACGGTGGAAAAAGCGGCCGGGCTGGTCGAAAAGAGTGGGAGAGATGCGTTGGTGGTACGCCTCCACCCGACAGGATGGGGCAGCATCACCAAAGAAAATCTGGAGGCGCTGATGCAGAGCGGCAATGGCAACCAGACGCTGGAGGTGGTGCTGGGCAAAGATCAGGTCCCCTTCCTGCATCCCGACCATCCGCTGGACATGGCGCTTCGCTATGTGGATCGCTGGCCACTGGTGCCCGTGGTGAACCGCGCCCATCTGGACGAGCTCGAAGGTGTGATTACCGAGCACGACGTTCTGGAGCGGTATCGGGACTTCGGACGGGAATGAGAGAACTGCCTCAAGGCGCAGCATGGGCGCCCAGGCCGACGTCAACGTGGCAGTGCGCGGGCCACTGTCCGCACCCGCGGTAGACCCAGGACCGGCCGAACGGCACTTGGGCTGGTCGTACAGGATAGGTTCCCTCTGGCCGGGCAGGAGCGATA
Organism: Acidobacteriota bacterium; assembly: GCA_021811745.1. The sequence continues at coordinate 425 of JAJZNH010000321.1, read as the reverse complement.
GAATTTTCCTGGAATTGATGCGCAGCCGTTTCGCCATCTCCGGTTTGCCTTTGCTCAAGCGGTTTCGCCGCGGGCGGCCCGATCGTGGACGCTGCTCCTCCCGCTGAGCAATCTACTTCAACTGATTTGTGATCTTCCCCCATCTTCCGTTGCCGCAGTTGAGAGCGCGGCAGCCTGCGTTCGCGGTCAGACTAGAAGGGAATGTTGAATACCGCGGTTTCGAGCTGCGACGACCCGCCGCGGCGGACGCTGAGGCTAGGATGAGCGGAAGCGGGAGACAGACACGAGAGATTGAAAAAGCATCCGCCCTGGAGCGGATAGAAAGGGATTTTCGCGATGAACAGCTTTAAGAGCCGGTCCGAGCTGACCTGTGGCAAGCGGAGTTATACCATCTATCGCCTGGGGGCGCTCGCCCAACGGGGCTT
>JAJZNH010000030.1 GCA_021811745.1 Acidobacteriota bacterium | reverse complement strand
CGTGTCATGCGAATAGGTTGTCGGGCCGGACGGGCCGACGGTTGGAGGGAAATCGATACTGCCCATTCCGGCCAGAAGCTTGGCGTAGGGATGGAAGTTGGGATCGTGCCGCCAGGTGTAGATGGCGCCGCCTTCCCCGGTTATCTTCGCGCAACTGCGAGAATCCGGATGGGACACCGAAGCGGATTGTATGGCCTTCAACTTCGAGGCCGAAACCGCTCAGCCAGCCCGGAGCGCTATAGAAATTCCAGTCGACCCAGGCGGTAACGCCCTCCATCCTGTTGCTACCGTGGTAGTCGGTTGCGAAATCGGAGAAGCCGCCGCCGATGACGATCGGCCATCCGCCTTGGCGCGCTTCAGGGGACACCTGGGAGAACAAGGGCAAGGTCGAGCTGAACAAGAGCAAGGCAATGATCGGCCTGAGTCGCATACAGGTCTCCTTCAAAGCTGCCAGCTTCGTCGATCAAATCTGGGTAGGGAAGGCTTCCATTCAAGCGGCAGGATTCCAAGGCAAAACTTCTGTCATTCTTTCCGCTGCGCTTCTCGCTTTCGTTATGCTAATGGTCCATTCCCGTTGCTGACAATTCCAATCAGGCGGTCTCGCCGCCTCTTTCCCAGTTGAAAAGACCAACCAACACGAAAGGCTATGCGCATGGCCAAGGCCCTCAGCGGAGCATTCCCGGCCAATTGGGCGTGATACGGAGCAAATCCAGCCCACCCAGATCCTCAATCACGAACCGAGGCGAGGCCGCGGGCAGAGCCACAACCCCTCGCGCAGGCAGATCCACCGGCTCAAAGCCTGCCCCGGTGATTTTCCCCGCGCCCGCGGCGGCAAACAGGTAGGCCAACCCCGGCGCGGTCTCCGACGGTCCGCGCAAGCTTTCGCTCGACCGGCTGCCCGCTACGGGAATGCGCTCCACGCGAAAGTATTCCGTATCGATGAGCACGGTGCGGTCTTCAAGCGGTTTGGGCGCAATCTTCCCGGCGCGCGTTTCAAGGCGTGTCGCCTCCAGAGATTTTTCGATGTGCAGCTCGCGCGGGCGTCCGTAGTCGTACATCCGGTAGGTCAGATCGCAATTCTGTTGCGTCTCCAGCAGAATCGGGCCCGGCCAGATGGCGTGCACCGTTCCGGCGTCCACAAAGATCATGTCACCGGCCGCGACAGGAACGAGCCGCAGGCTCGACTCCAGGGTTCCATCATGAATTCCCTTTTCGACATCTTCCATGGTGACGCCCGGCTTGAGCCCCAGTGCCACGGTTGCGTCCGGCTCGGCCGCCAGCGCATACCAGCATTCGGTTTTACCGCGCGGATCGCCGTACTTCTGCGCCATCTTGTCGTCAGGATGCACCTGCACGCTCAGCTTTTCTTTGGCAAACAGCACCTTGATCAGCAGAGGCGAGGCGGGCGAAGGGGCTGCAGGGCCGAGCAGCGCTTCATGGACCTCGCCGAACAGCGCATCCAGCCGCTTGCCGGCGTGCGGGCCGGTCGCGACCAGATTCTCGTCCCCCGTCAGCCAGACTTCCCCGATCGGTTCGCCCTCGGCTACATGGTTAAACCACGGACGAAGATCCCGGTAACCCCAGACCCTGACATCGTAGCGGGGCGCGATGCGGAACGGCGCCATTTCAGACGCCTGAAACTGCCGTGAAACAGCCATGAGAACTCTGATGATCCTCTCTTTGAATGAGCAGCTTACCGGTCATTTTGAGCCGTGCGGTCCAGACGCCAGGCTCTGATCTTCGGCCGCACTCCCACTCTACCAGACAGGAAGATGCTCATCGCGTGAGGCGAAACCATCCGGGCGATGCCGTTTCTGCTTTGCGGGGAGACATTCCGTTTTGCCGATGGGGGGAGCGAGTCTGTACGATGGTACGGAACTTCAAGAGCCAACACGATCATGCGACCAAACATCAATCTCACAAAGGCCACGCTCACCGGCGCGCTCGGGGGGCTGCTGTTTGGCTTTGATACTGTCGTCATCGCGGGCGCCATCGATGCCTTGGTGCGCCTCTACCACCTGAATCCCCAGGACAAGGGTCTCACCGTGGCCATCGGCCTCGTCGGCACGGTGATCGGCGCGCTCGGGGCCGGTGTGGTTGGGCAAAAGCTGGGCGGGCGCGAGACCCTGCGCATTACCGCCGTGCTCTATCTTGCCTCTGCCGTGGGATGCGGACTGGCCTGGAACTGGCATTCCTTCATGGTCTTCCGCTTTATCGGCGGACTGGGCATCGGCGCGTCATCCGTGCTGGGGCCGGTCTATATTGCGGAACTCGCCCCGGCCAAGTGGCGTGGCCGCCTCGTCAGCGCCTTCCAGTTCAACGTGGTCTTCGGCATTATGGTGGCCTACACCTCCAACTACGTCATCCGCCTGCTGGATCTCGGCGCGGCGGAGTGGCGCTGGCAGGTGGGCATCGCCGCCGTGCCGGCACTGGCGTTTCTGGTGCTGCTCTTCGGCATTCCCCGCAGTCCGCGCTGGCTGGCCGCCCGCAACCACGATGAAGAGGCCCTCGGCGTCCTCAGGATGATGGGCGAAGCAAATCCGGAGGGCGCATTGGCCGACATTCGCGCCGCTCTGGACGAGGAGCACACCACCGCCCACGAGCCTGTCTTCAAGTGGAAGTACCGCTATCCGCTCTTCCTTGCCATCTCCACCGGCGCGTTCAATCAGCTTGCGGGCATCAATGCCATCCTCTATTACCTCAACAACATCTTTGCCGCGGCCGGCTTCAGCCAGATCTCCAGCTACCAGCAGGCCATCGCCATCGGCGCCACCAACTTCGTCTTCACGATTGTCGGCATGGCTTTAATCGACAAGGCGGGCCGCAAGACGCTGCTGCTGATCGGCGCCGCAGGCTGCTCCACCTGCCTGGCGGGCGTCGCCTGGCTCTTTCACACGCAGTCGCACCAGCACGCCCTGCTGCCGCTGCTGATTACGTATATTGCCTTCTTCTCCATCTCGCAGGGCGCCGTCATCTGGGTCTACATCGGCGAAGTTTTCCCCACCCACGTACGTTCCAAGGGCCAGGGCATCGGTA
>JAJZNH010000437.1 GCA_021811745.1 Acidobacteriota bacterium | reverse complement strand
GTTCACCCTTGCATCGCCCGACTCGAAGTAGCCGGCCGGAGTCACCGGATCGTAGATGGCTTCGGCGTAAATGCCTGCTCCACTGCTGTCGCTGCTGAAGGAAATGAGCGCATAGCGAAATCCCGACTTGGGACCACGGGCCTCGTGACCGGCAGGCACCAGCAAAGGCACATCTCCCAGATAGGGAGCGTGAAGCAACTCGCCCGTTGATTCGCCGTAGCGGATGTGCGCATGCAGGTCATGCGCGCCCGCTGTGAGCAGAATCCGGCCATTGAACTCGCGGCCAAAGTCGAGGAGCAAACCATCGGGCTGATGCGTGATTGTTGCCGGATTCAGGCGGCAGTTCGCCATGAATGGCGCTTCTCCCAGATAACCCGGCCACGCGTACATGCCCGCATCGGCATTCCACTGGAAGAAGTCAATATTGCTCTCGATGCCGCCAAGGCTTGTCACCGGCTTCCACGCTGAGTCGTCGAAGTCCGGCATTTGCCAGCCCTGCGTAAAGACCGCTGCGCTCTTCCAGGCGCTGTCGCTCATCACCAGCGGCGGCGCGACGACTCCATCGGGAGCGGACAAGATCTTCACCGCGAGCACTTCGCCGGAGTTGAGCCAGCTTGTCATGAGTGAGTTGGTGTGATGGTGGCTTCCGTAGCCGCGGACGGCTTCAATGGCGATGGTATTTGTGCCGGAGCGCAACACACCGCTTACGTCGGCGCTCATCACAGCGAAGCCAAAGTGATGCCCGCCGGAGAAGTGCAACTGCGCGGCGAGGACGCCGTTGATCCACACGCGGGCACTGCGTGGTCCTGCAATATAGATCGTTGCCTTCGGCGGCTTTTTCGCAATCGTGAACGCCCTGCGGAAGAAGTGAGGCTCAACCTTCCAATCGCTGCGTTTCAGCCTGCTCAGAGGCTCGTCGTGCATGGCAACGGCGGCATCGTTCGCGGTCCAGATGTATGCCTCAGGCAGCGGCGCATGAATGCTGCCGACGCTGCGAATGGTGTTGTCCGCGCAGGGTGGATTGAGAGCGCTTGTGTAACCTGCCGGTTGAGCCGGAGTATCCTGTTGCGCAGTGCCTGTGCGCATCACGGCCGCGCACAGCGCGAGGAGCAGGATGTTCCGGAAAAGCTGCATGCTGACTTCATTTGTACACGCGGCGGCCTGCCTGCCGGCGTGCATGCGGGCGCTCTGTTCCGATGAGCGGAACTTTTCTACCAGGCGAAAAATCAAATCATCTGGAAGAGCGAGACATCTGGGCAGCCCAGATCCTGGAATATGTGTCCATTGATCACTGTGAGCACGCAAAGGGTAGGATGAGTGCGATCTGAAAAGCTTAAGCCACGCGCCTCGATGAACATCCTCGGTTGTTCTGCCACTCGCGGAACTCCCGCATCTGCCTGCTTCAGCACCAGACAGCCTGCTTAACATTAACTGCCTCGTTGTTGGCCAATCCCGTTGCCTTCTTCGGCCGCTCCTGAGTGATCGCCAAACGGAGAATTGTCTTCTCTTTTGGGGAACTGATCAGAGGCTAATCGTCTTTATGGTACAGCTACCTGGTACCGACAGTCTTTCCATCAGCCTTACTTTGTTCCAGATACTCCACGTAGCCCAGCAGAGCGCCCCAATGGTAGAAGCGGTCGCTGTTGGTCACATCGTCGCCGGTTCCGGTGATGGCGTTGTAGTTCTCGTGCACGTGGCCGTTTTCGCGCCACTCCTTCAGAAAAAGGTTGTAAGACTTCTGCGCGAAGGCGCTGCGCGTGGTGGCACCATCATAGTTGCGGAGACCGAGATAGACGAGATAGTTCATGGGGCCCCAGATGCGGCCGCGCCAGTAATTCTGATCGTGGAAGGCCGGATCGTCGCGCTCAATGGAGGGAATAACCCACTCGCCCCAAAACTCATTCGGGTTGAGCAGATGTCTCTGGATCATCATCCTGGCTTGATCGGGAGTGGCCGCATGAGCCAGCATGGGATAGAAGTTCGTTGGCGAAAGCCGTGTATTGAATTTGCCGGTATGCAGATCTTTGTTGAGGAAGATGCCGGCGGCCGGATTCCAGAGCGTGGCGAGCCTGGCTCGATAACGCGTGGCTCGGTCTTTTAGCTCTCTGGCTTCGGAAGTCTTGTCGAGGATCTCTGCGATTTGAGCCAGAGCGTTGCAGTCGGCAATGTACATGCTCATGAGACCAACGTCGGCATACTCCAACAGGTGCGTCTGCGGGTCGTAGACAGACGAGTCGTACATTGGGCTGTTATCCAACCCCGATTCGAGAATGGCGCCGGCCCGGGTGCCTCGCGAGCGATCGTCCAGATTCTCCGGCCGGTTTTCGCCGTAGCTGCCCCAGGCGAGATATCCCCGGATATCGCGATGCTCCGCCCACCAGCGGTTCCAGCTCAGCAGGGGCTGGAACGCGTCATCAAGAAACCAGCGGTCATGAAACTTGTTGTAGAGGCCGAGTACGGTGATGGCGCCAACAGGTGGCTCAGAGCGATCAGAGCTTTTCCAACCGCCGGCTCGCGCATAGTTGGGGACAAAACCTTCAGCGGTCTCCTCGCGCAGCGTCTCAAGCGCGTCGGCGTACGCAAGGTCCCGGTCACCGATTCCCGCCATCGTGGCAGCGAAGAAGGTATCCCAGTCGAAGATGACGTAGCCGCCCCAGCGAACGCTCCAGACACGGCTGACGGGAGAGACAACTCTTCGCTTTTCGGGTTCGTAGATGGTGTCCCAGCCGAGCGTGGTTTCAATGGCATCGACGATCGGACCATTCTTTCCTGCCGCTGCAATGGAGCGCTCATAAGCAGATCGCTGGCGGTCGATTATGGTTTGAATTTCGGAGACAGAGCGCGGCATGCCGGTGCTCACGCCGACTGGTTGCGTCAGATCGGCGGCGAAATATGGACTGCCAATGGGAAGGTTCAAGTACGGGTTGGAGAATTTGGTCTGTGCCGTTGAGCAAGTGCAGTAGACGGAAACCGTGCCGAGTTCGCCGCGGGCCTGAATGGAGCCTGCCTGCTGCAGGACGCTTCCCGGCTGGTGAGGGGCCCG
>JAJZNH010000354.1 GCA_021811745.1 Acidobacteriota bacterium | reverse complement strand
GATGCTGGGGTTGGCGGAGGCAGCGTGGCAGCATGCGGCAAAGTACGCCAGGGAGCGCAGGCAATTCGGCAAAGCGATTGTTGAGTTTCAGGCGATGCGCTTCCAGCTTGCCGAAATGGCGACGGAGATCGAAGCCGCCAGGTTGATGGTCTACAATGCTGCCCGGTTGAAGGATGCGGGGCTGCCGTTCCGCAAGGAAGCGGCCATGTGCAAATATTTTGCGTCGCAGGTGGCCGAGCGCGTGGCGAGCCTTGCTGTAGAGGTCTTCGGCGGATCGGGGTTTGTCAAGGACTACCCGGTTGAGAAGCTGTATCGCGACGCCAAGATCGGGAAAATTTACGAGGGAACGTCGTTCATGCAGCTGGCTACCATTGCAAAGCAGACACTGGGCGACGGATAGCAGCAAGGCCGCAAACAGCGCGGCAAGGCGCCTGCTATGATGCGGCGCAAAGGAAGGGTTATGGCGGGCAATCGGAGTCGACAATCGCCCGGAGCGCGGTTCCGGGCCGCGGTGCAGCAAGAGAAGCCGCTACAGGTGGCGGGCGCTATCAATGCCTACACCGCGCGGATGGCTGAAGCGACAGGATTCCAGGCGCTTTATCTCTCAGGTGGTGGCGTGGCCGCCAATTCGCTCGGGCTTCCCGATCTCGGGATCAGCACCATGGAAGATGTGCTGACGGACGTTCGCCGCATCACGGACGCCAGCGCACTGCCACTGCTGGTGGATATTGATACCGGCTGGGGCGGCGCCTTCAACATTGCGCGCACCATCCGCTCGATGGAAAAGGCTGGTGCGGCGGCGGTGCACATTGAGGACCAGGTGGGCGCCAAGCGCTGCGGCCACCGGCCCGGCAAGGAGCTGGTGACTGCCGATGAGATGGTGGACCGCCTAAAGGCCGCGGTGGATGCGCGCCGCGACGAGCAGTTTGTGGTGATGGCGCGAACTGACGCGCTCGCGAGCGAGGGGCTCACTCGCGCTATTGAGCGAGCCCAGGCTTACGTGGCCGCGGGCGCCGATATGATCTTTGCCGAAGCGGTGACGGAAACGGCGATGTATGCCGAGTTTCGGAAGGCGGTGGGAGTGCCGATCCTGGCCAACATCACCGAGTTTGGACAGACGCCGCTGTTTACGCGCGAGGATCTCGCCGCCGCGGGCGTCGACATCATTTTGTATTGCTGCGCGGCTTACCGCGCCATGAACGCCGCCGCGCTCAAGGTGTACGAGGCCATTCGCGCCGAGGGAACGCAGCAAAGAGTGCTTCCGCTGATGCAGACGCGCGACGAACTCTACAGGTTTCTCAACTATCATGCCTACGAACAAAAACTGGACGAGCTGTTTGCCCGGAGCAAAGCAACGGAGTAAACAAGTTCGCCGTTCAACCGTTTGTCTGATTCTCTCCGGGGGATACGAATGAGCACACAGGATGTCAATCCGGCGCCGGCCTTCAAGCCCAAGAAGTCCGTAGCCTTGTCGGGCACGCCAGCGGGCAACACGGCGCTTTGCACGGTGGGGCGCAGCGGCAACGATCTGCACTATCGTGGCTACGACATCAAGGATCTGGCCGCAAATTGCGAGTACGAAGAAGTCGCTCATCTGCTGGTTCATGGCAAGCTGCCCACCTCGGCGGAGCTGGCCGCATACAAGGCGCGCCTGCGCAGCCTTCGTGGTTTGCCGCCTGAAGTCAAGCGGGCGCTGGAGCTTTTGCCGGCTTCGGCGCATCCCATGGATGTGCTGCGCACAGGAGTCTCGGTACTCGGCTGCGTGCGGCCGGAGGCTGCTGGTCATAGCGACAATGCGGCGCGCGCCATTGCCGATGCGTTGCTGGCTTCGCTCGCATCGATGCTGCTCTACTGGCACCAGTTCGCGCGCCACGGGAAGCGCATCGACGTGGAGACGGCCGATGACTCCATCGCCGCGCATTTTCTTCACCTGCTGCACGGCAAGGCCCCCGATGCGAAGTGGACGGCAGCCATGCAGACTTCGCTGATTCTCTATGCGGAGCACGAGTTCAACGCTTCCACCTTCACGGCGCGGGTGATTGCCGGCACCGGTTCGGATATGCACTCGTGCATCACTGGCGCCGTCGGCGCGCTGAAAGGGCCCAAGCACGGCGGCGCCAATGAGGTGGCGTTGGAGATTCAGAACCGCTATGCAAACGCCGACGAAGCGGAGGCCGACATTCGCCAGCGGGTAGCCAATCGGGAGGTGATCATTGGCTTCGGGCATCCGGTGTACACCGTCAGCGATCCGCGCAACGAGATCATCAAAGGTGTGGCGCGGGAGCTGGCTGTGGACGAGGAAGGCAAGCGGCTTTATTCGGTGGCCGAGCGCATCGAGTCCACGATGAGCGAGACCAAGCGCATGTTTCCGAACCTGGACTGGTTCAGCGCCGTCGCATATCACCTGATGGGCGTCCCCACCGATCTGTTTACGCCGCTCTTTGTGATCTCACGAACGGCGGGTTGGTGCGCGCACGTGATCGAGCAGCGCCAGGATGGAAAGATCATTCGGCCGTCGGCGAATTACACCGGGCCGGAGAATCTGGATTTCATTCCCATTGCCAGGCGAAACTGAACCAGGAACGAAGAGACGAAAGGACATCCGCGTGTCATCGTACACGAACAATGAGCGCCCGGCGCCGGACAAGGTCATCACCGACATCGCCGACTATGCGCTGAGTTATGAGATCAGGAGCGACCTGGCGTACACCACGGCGCGCTGCTGCCTGATGGATACGCTGGGCTGCGGGCTGGAGGCGCTCGAATATCCGGCATGCACCAAGCTGCTGGGGCCTGTTGTGCCGGGAACGGTGGTTCCCAATGGAGCGCGCGTGCCGGGCACAAGTTATCAGCTGGATCCGGTGCAGGCGGCCTTCAACATCGGCGCGATGATCCGCTGGCTCGACTTCAACGACACATGGCTTGCCGCGGAGTGGGGCCATCCCTCCGACAATCTGGGCGGAATTCTGGCAACAGCGGACTGGCTTTCACGCACGGCTGTCGCGGAGGGCAGGCCGCCATTGACGATGCGCGATGTGCTGACCGCC
>JAJZNH010000854.1:649-3049 GCA_021811745.1 Acidobacteriota bacterium | reverse complement strand
TGGCAGATCAGCGGAATCCAGCGATACCAGAGCGGACAACCGATGGCCTTCTGTTGCGCTACGGGTATCCCTGGCTGGGAAAATGCAATCCGCTACGACCTGATACCACCTATACCGGTCAAAAGCGCGGTGTACCGAAGCGGATGGAAGCACATTAATCCATTCAACACGCCCAATGGCACTAATCCGAATACGAACAGTTTCTTCAATGGCTCAGACACAAACGGCGCCGCTGCGTATGTGACCGGTTCCGCCCCCATTGCCTTCCACGATCAGGTAGCTGAAACGAACCGGCGCAACTCGAGCGCTGGAAATAACCTTCCTTACGCGCTGGGTGATACTCCGCGTGTGACGAATATTCGTATGCCGGCGTGGATGAATGAAGATTTCAGTATCCTGAAGGAAACACCCATCAGGGAGGATTTGACGTTCGAGTTGAAGGCGGACCTGTTGAATGCGTTCAACCGGCACATCTTCGGATCTCCGGATGCTAATCCAGCCGATTTCTTTTACGGTATACCCACGTACCAGGCGAATAATCCGCGCCAGATCCAGTTGTACGCAACCTTCAGGTTCTGAGCGCGGATGGTTGCTTAAAGGCTTTGGGATCCTGCTTTCAGAGACGGTCGCGAAGAAAGACGCGCACAGTGTTCATGCCGGATCCCAGCGCCCAGCCGGGTTCGCGGCCGATCTCCTTCGGGTCGAAAGTGGCGGCCTGCCATATCGCAAGCTGATTGATGACGTGGCGGGGATGCAGTTGGAGCCGGGGGCCAGGGCTGCTCTGCATCCCAGGCATGGGCGGCAGCAGCAGAACTTGGTTGTTGGCAGGCTGTTTGCGGTTTGGATGCGCTGACAATCCTGCGGCGATAACGCCGGTTTAGGGAGCCCTGTCCAGCGTGATGACGGTGACGCTCTCCTGCGGAAAGATATGATGGAGCGCACCGGCGCGCACAGTTTCCGAGGTGTGGACTGGGATGACGCGCAGGGGGTTATCGGCGTCGTTGACGTCAGAGATGCTGTTGGATCGCAGCGTTTGAATATCGGCATGATCGGCGGTGGGGAAATGCAGGATGTCGATGTTGGCCGGTATATCTGTATCGAGGCTGCGGTTGACGCAAAAGAGTGTGAGCCTTGAGCCGGATTTGTCGAGGGCTGCGACGACGTCGAGATAGGGAACATTGGCGATATCGGGCAGCCGGGTGACGCCATGCCGCACCGAGTAACTGCCGCTGTCCGTTGTTACGGTGACGGGCTGTACTGGACGCGCGGCAGCGTACATCTTGAAGGCATAGTAGCCGGGTGCGCCGTAGACCTGGCCGCGGTCCTTCCAGATGCCGGCGAAATCCATGATGCCGGTCATGTCTGAGACAGGAACGACGGAGGTGTGGCGCATAAGCATGTTGAAAAGGCCCGCGGTATCGATCGCCCCGCCCATGTTGGTGAAGTCGGGGACGCCGGGGCGATGGCCGATGAAGAGCCACTCGGTGAACGCAATATGGGCCTTGCCCGCGAACGCCGGAAAGCGATTTATCTGGTTTTGTTGATCCTCGAGCCTGCGGCCGAGTTCGACGGGCAGGGCAAAGGCGGCAGAGTCGATGAAATCGGTGGAAGGATGACGCATTTGAGTGTCGGTGACCGTGACGACGAAATGCGTGGAGAGATCATTGAAAGTTCCGGCGGGATTGCCGAGCTGAATGGAGTTCCAGCGGCTGAAATGATCGGGGTCGGCGCCGGTGGCAATGAGACGCGCGGTTGGATCGACGGCGCGAACGGCCTTGCTGAAAGCGAGGGTGCGCGGCGCCAGCTGATCCAGAGTAGGATATCCAAGGTTCCAGTTGCCCCATAGCTCATTGCCAAGTTCCCAGAGCAGGCCGCTGTGGTTGTGCCAATGTTGATCGATGTAGCGGACCCAGGCGGCGGCCTGCTGCGGCGTGCCGTCGCCAAGGTTAAGCGCGAACTGCGGCTCGGCGCCGATCAGCGAACAGAAATGGAGAAATTCGTCCGTGCCGAAAGTGTTGTATTCGGGGATGCCCCAGGCGAGGTTCATCATGCTGATGCGCTTGTCGCGCGGGCCGATGCCATTGCGCCAGTCGTAAGAGGAGGTAAAGTTACCGCCGAAGCGGACGATGGTGGTGTCCATGGCCTTGGCCATTGCCACGGCGTCAGGATCAAGGCCGTCGAGATTGTCTGCGGGCATCAGCGACAGCTCGTCCAGGCCAACCTGCTCATCGCCTTCTACCTGCACCACGAAGTCGGCGGGATCGAGGCGATGGAGCGCGCCTTGCGGGACTTTGAGGGCGAAATTGTATTTGTCCCAGCCCGTCTGAGCTGCGTTCACGTGTGCGGAGGCCAGAACCTTGCCGCCGTCATGCTCGCGGATGGAGACCGTAAGTCCAGCCG
>JAJZNH010000854.1:0-639 GCA_021811745.1 Acidobacteriota bacterium | reverse complement strand
CTTTCTGCCGTATTCCCGTGGGCTGGCCTGGCTCTCCGATAACGACAATCGAGCGCCACGAGTTGGCGGCATCGCCGTAGTCAACTTGATAGCGGTTGCCCTGCGCAAAATTGAGCGGCTCCCAGGGGAGCGGCAGGCCAAGCTGAGAAGCACGCCCGAGCTCGGGATCCCGATGTAGCATTTCACGCACGTGGGGCGCGTCCCACAGGCCGGCTTCGAGGCTGGGGTTCTGAAGAATCTGCGCCCAGAGACCGTTGTAAGTGGAGTTGCCGATCGGCTCAAGAAAGCTGCCAAAGATGGTGGGGGAAATCTTCGCGCCTGCCTCGCGGTTCGCATCGACATTGATTTTGGCGGCCGCGGGGATGGGCTGGTCGACGGTGATCTGCGCCGGGAGCGAGAGCGGAAGAAAAGCGAGAAAAAGCGGACCGAGAGAGAGTAATCTGAAAGTCATCCGGAACCCCTGGCGAAAATGGGAGGCGACCACCGTTGAGAATGATAATCCAAAATGAAATCGCCTTCATAGGTTTTTTAGGGCTTTTCAGTGAGTGTGCGAGGGGAAAGCGCGCCATGACAGAGGAAAGGTTGTAGCAGTGGACAGTTGAAGATGCAGGGCGATATCTTCTCCTGGGTTGGTGGATG
>JAJZNH010000318.1:1021-3051 GCA_021811745.1 Acidobacteriota bacterium | reverse complement strand
CTGCTCTATTATGGATACGACAGGTTGCGGTACTGCTATTGTTACGCCGTTTCGGGCGGATGGATCGATCGACGAGACGGCGCTTTGGTCGCTCGTCAACTGGCAAATTGAATCCGGAATCGACTTCCTGGTGGCCTGTGGATCGACAGGCGAAGCAGCCACGCTCGACGAAGAGGAGTGGCTCCATACGGTCACCCTCGTGGTCGAAGCCGCCGCGGGACGCGTTCCGGTATGGGGCGGCTGCACCCATAACTCGACACGGACGCTCGTGCGGCAGGCTGGCCTGTTGCGCCGGGTGCCCGGCCTGAGCGCCGTGCTTTCGGCCAACCCCTACTACAACAAGCCCACACAAGAGGGGCAATTCCAGCACTTTCTCGCCCTGGCCAGAGAAGTAGACCCGTTGCCCGTGTGCGTCTACAACGTGCCCGGCCGAACCGCCGCCAATCTGGAACCGGCTACCGTGGCACGGCTGGCTGAGGCCGCGCCCAACATCCAGGCCATCAAAGAGGCCAGCGGCAAGGTCACGCAGATTGCCGAACTAGCCCATCTCATGCCGCGCAGCTTCAAAATCTTCTCCGGCGACGACAATCTGGCCCTGGCCGCCATCTCCGTGGGCGCGCATGGACTCATCAGCGTAGCATCCAACGAAGCCCCGTCTGAGGTTGCCCGCATGATCCGCGCCGCGCTGCTCAATGACTGGTCGCAGGCCCGTGAGATCGAGCGCAAGTATGCGACGCTGTTTGAAGCCAATTTCTGGGAGTCGAACCCGGCGCCGGTAAAGACGGTGTTGAGCCTGATGGGCCGCACCACGGACACGCTCCGCCTGCCGCTGGTGCCGCCAACGCCGGCCACGCGCGCCCGCCTCGAGCGCCTCGCCGGAGAGCTTGGCCTGCTGAAGTACGCCCCTGTGCCGGAGGGCTATATCGGCTTATTCTAGAACCACTTTCGTGAAGTAGCCGGCTGCAGCCCAGGCGCCGCATCTATTGAACTTGCTTCCGCCTCTTGTGGTCTTAACCCGCGCGGGCATTCGCTGCCGCCTCATCCGGCCGGTTTTCCCATCCACTATGAATTCATTTGCACTTATGCGCAACTTTTTTAAGATGCCCCGTGTCTAAGCTGTACGACGGTCGAGGGCGAGGTGAATCTGCTGCCCGCCCATCGCCTGCAAGTTGACGCGAAGGCTACCACAGGCCTCGCGACCGGGTTTTACCTATTTTCTCAGATGTATTGCCGAGGTTTTAAGGGCTCTTTCCGGGTTCACGTATACGTGTGTTCCGGCACGCAGCCTTGGTAACGCTTCTGGCAGAGAGGTGTATGTTGTCCTCTTCTGCATTCGCTCACCTTTCAGCGTCTTCACAATTGCTATGGCCCGAAGGCTCCGCGCGGGATTGCAGCGGACGGCGTAGGTTGCGCCGCAGGGAGCCGGCTGGTCCACGGTAATTGTGAAAGCGCCACAAGCCGCGGAGTTCCCGCAGAAAGCGATGTTTCTGAGATGCAGTCCAGATTGCATGACAGGCTTTCACGGATAGTTCCTGTGCTGCTTACCGCTGCGATGTTTGTGGCCGCGGGCTGCAGTAGCATGAACTCTTCCAATCAATCCAGTGCCGCATCCGGTTCGGCCTTTGTCGTCGGCACCGACGCGCCCATGGCCGCCATCACGTCGTTTTTGGTGACGGTCAACAGCATCACTCTGACCGATGCCAATGGACATACCGCCTCGTTGCTGAGCAGCGCGCAGCAAATAGATTTTGCGCGCTATAACGGACTCCAGACCCTGCTCGCCGTCAACAGTATTCCCTCGGGCAGCTATACCAGCGCGACCATCAGTCTGGGTTCGGGCACCATCGGATATCTCCAGACAAGTACGACCGGCCCACCAGCTATCGAAACCCATGCGGCTGACATCACCCAGACCTCGGTCACGGTTTCGTTGAGCCAGCCACTCGTCGTCACTCAATCCGGTCCGCCGGCAGGGCTGCGCGTGGAATTGAATCTGGCCAAGTCCATCCAGGTAGACAGCACCGGACAGA
>JAJZNH010000318.1:0-1011 GCA_021811745.1 Acidobacteriota bacterium | reverse complement strand
TCACCTTCCAGGTGAATCCGGTCTTCACGGTAAAGGGAGTAGCGCCCGGCGACTCGGACGCGCATATTGATGAACTGGTCGGTTCCGTCGTCAGTGTGGATGCGGGCGCGCAGTCATTTGTCCTGCAGGGTCCGCACGGCATGCAGTTCACCGTCGACGTAACCTCGAAGACGGATTGGGAAGGCAACGTCGGTCTCGGCACGCTGGGAGTCGGCAACATCGTCAAGGTTTCCGGCGACTTGGGCAGCACCATCCAAACCATTAACGCCGACGATGTAACACTGCTCTCTGCCCACGGCTTCTACGCCAGCGGCCAGGTCACCTACGTCGAACCAGCAAGCGGCAAAGCGACCAGCTTTGACCTGTATGTGCGCGACGTCCTGCCGGCAAATACCGCCGTCAAGCTCGGCACGATCGCGCCGGTAAATCTGACTGGGAATGAGAAGTTCTACATCTCCTGGATGAACAATCCGATGACGCAGTTCCTGTTCAACTCGAGCGCGATGGTGCCCGGCCAAGCGATCTCCATCGGAGGGCCGGTGAGTGGGGCGACCAACCCAGCCACCGTCAATCGCGTGGTGCTGCGCCACTGGGGCTTCGTCGGCACGGTCCTTCCCAACACACTGGACTCATCGACGGACAGCTTCCAGATGCAGGTCAATGGCTTTGCCGGCGTGCTGATCCCTGAGACGATCACTGTCTACCTGACCGGCGAAACCGAATTCCGCGATGGCTTCAAAAGCATGGCGGACATCACGGAGAACTCCACCGTGCGCGTGGTGGGCCTCCTGCTTCGCGATACCACCTCAGGAAAGGTCATTCTGCTGGCGCATTACGCCGACAATATGAAGGAAGACAATTAAACCGCAAACCTCTGCGCTGGAGCCGGCATCTGCCGGCTCCAGCGTATGATCCAATCATTCCTGCCGGATACCCCCTTCTGATCGATTCGCGCCCGAAAGGCCCTTGGCCAGGCTGCATGAAAGTAGACGGGCCGCACCGCATACTTCA
>JAJZNH010000782.1 GCA_021811745.1 Acidobacteriota bacterium | reverse complement strand
TACGCTTCGCACAACTTCGGCAGCCGCCTGGAGGTGTTCGCTGCCGGCGAAAATCTGCTCAATCGCGCCATCGAGGACTCCAAGACACCAACGACCACGCTGGGCATGCCCCGCGTGGCGCGTGCCGGCTTCCTGGTCCGCTTCGGTGGCGCAGGCGGGACGGGCAATCCGCGCTGAGTCCTGATTCGGGCTACTCCACAGTTGCCGTTCGCGGTATTATTCTGGGACGTCCACAAAATGCCCGTGGCGAAGATCGCGAATTCTTCCTGAGAGACGCCCATGAATCGTAGAGAATTTCTGGCCCGGTCAGCGGCGGTGGCGGCCGTTTCGGCTTATCCGGGATTGGCGCAAGGAGCGGCGCAGAACCAGCAGCCCTGCGCGGACTCCACATTTGAGAAGGCCTGGGCTGCCAGCATCCCGCCGGCCAGCAATGACGATTACATTGAGCAGGAGCCTCTGCCGCAATTCCACCGCCCCCCGGCCAGCGCCTATGAAGCCTTCCAGGACACCAAGTTCGGTATCCGTATTCATTGGGGCATCTACTGCATCTGGCATCGCGGAGCGGAGTCGTGGCCGTTTCTGACCATGTCGTTCGAAGATCGCCAGAAGTATAACCAGCTTTATAAGACATGGAATCCGGCGGGCTTCGATGCTGCCACGTGGATGGACACCTTCAAGCAGAGTGGCATGCAGATGTTCACCTTCACGACCAAGCATCATGAAGGCTTCTCCATGTTCGACACCAAAACGCGCGTGAAGAACCGCGCCAATTGGACCGCGCCCGGCGGGCCGAAGATCGAAGAGTGCGACCTGGCCTACTCCATCATGGAGACGCCGTTCCATCGTGACATTTTGGGCGAGATCTGCGACGCAGCGCACAAGCGGGCGATGAAGATCAACTTGTACTTCTCGCATCCCGATTGGTATGACGCCGACTTCCGCCCCTACGTGCGCCATCCTTTTCAGGTGCCGTCTTCGGCGCAACTGCTTCCCCGCGGTGATTGGAAGAGCACGTTAAAAGTGTATGGCGATCATCCGGTGATTGTGCCCGATCCTACCGACGCTGAGGTGACGCGCATGATGAAGCGGCACCGGGCGCAGCTTCTCGAACTGCTGACGAACTACGGCAGGATCGACATGATTGATCTTGATATGTCGCTGGGCTGGCGCGTCTGGCCGGAACTGCGCCAAACCCTGGTCAAAATGCGCGAAGTGCAGCCGGATGTGCTGCTGCGCAGCCGCGGCATCGGCAGCTATGGAGACTACACCACGCCCGAGCGCGTTGTCCCCGGCTCGAATGAGGCGCTGCACAATCTGTGGTTTTGCATTTATCCGCTCGGTACTGATTTCTCCTATGACCCCGACGCCGCTAACTACAAAGGCACGCCGTGGATCGTTCACACCCTCGCCGACACAGTTGCGAAGGGCGGCGGGCTGGAGATCGGCGTCGGCCCCGATGCGCACGGCGAATTTCACCCCGAAGCTGTTCGCCAGATGAAAGCGGTGGGCCCGTGGCTGCATGTCAATGGAGAAGCGATCTATGCCACGCGCGCTCGGGCGGGCGATCTCTGGTCGGAAGGCGACTCGGTGCGTTACACGCGCTCCAAAGATGGCCGCTTTGTCTATGCGATCCTCATGCAGTGGCCCGGCTCGCAAATCACGCTCAGGAACGTGCGCCCCAGACCCGGCTCCAATGTTGAATTGCTGGGTTCCAAAGCAAAGATTGCCTGGACCTTCGACTCATCGCAAGGAACCACGATCACCTTTCCTGAAGATTTGCAGCAGGCAAGCAATCGCCCCTGCGACTTCGCCTGGAGCCTGAAGTTCGAAGCAATGAGCGCATCGTGACCGGCGCGGAGAGATTTCACCTACACTCCAATGCCTCCCATTCCTGCCGCATGCTTCGCGGCAGGAATATGGAGAGATCGCCTGCGGGCGCCCGCAAGAGCGCTGCTTGCGGCCTGAAGCCGTCCGGTTAAGTGAAGATGATCTGGCCGCCGGCGGCCTTCTCGTAAAACTGGCCGACAGAGATGACGCCGTCAACCTCGGGGCAAAAGTCATCGGGCTTCAGATGGAACATGTCCACCGTGGCGCGGCATGCGTAGATCTCCGCGCCGGTATCGTGAATCATGGTCAGGAATTCGCCCACGGGCGGAATATCCAGCTTCTCCATCTCTTTCTTCATCATGGAAGTGGCGAAGGAGGACATGCCCGGCAGCGCGCCCACGAGCGTCGGCATATGCATCGCCGGATTGCCCACGGTGGCCACCTTAAGGTTGTGCATGCGCTTCTTGATGATGGCCTCAAGGCCAAAAAAAGTGAAGAAGAGTGAAGCCTCAATCCCCTCCATGCGCGCGCCATTGGCCATGATGAGGCCGGGGTAGACGCCTTCAAGCGATCCGCGCGAAATAATGATCGAAACCTTTTCAATTGGTTGTGCCGGTGTGTCTGTCATGGCGTCCTCGCAATCTAGATGCATCCCTTCGGTTTGGGCAGTCCCGCGATCCGGGCCGCGCGTTTTGCAGGTCCCTTGGGAAAGAGCTGGTAGAGCGTTTTCGTGTCCACGCCGCTTTCCTTTGTCAGTCTGCGAATGGACGGCGCGTCACCCTCTTTCTCGAAGACGCTGCGCATGAAGTTAATCACGGCCCAGTGTTGCGGCGTAAGCTCGGGAATGCCTTCCTGTGCTGCGAGCTCGCGGGCGATCTCTTCATTCCAGTCGTTGCGGTTGGCAAGATTTCCGTCGGCGTCAAGCGCCAGTGTTTTGCCGGCAATGGTCAGTGTTTCCATGTGTTACCTCGTCTTGGTTGATACGGCTGTTGGTTTCGAGGAAGCGGCGGCGGCGCTACTCGCTCCCACAACTTTCAGAAATTCGACCAGGATGGCGACACCGCGGCGTGCCTCCGGGGTGGTCAGGTCGCGTGCAATCGCAAAGTACGATTTGTTGACGTCCATGGTTGCCTGCACGCGACCAAAGCCGTGAATGATTGCTTCCAGCGCTTCCAGAACCTCGGGATGCGTCAACTCGCGCAAGAAGCCGATCAGTTGCGGCACGCTG
>JAJZNH010000971.1 GCA_021811745.1 Acidobacteriota bacterium | reverse complement strand
TGTGTGGGTCAACCAGAAGCGCATTTGCGACCACGAAGGCGGATTCACGCCCTTCGATTGCGAAGTGACTGCCGCGCTTCATCCCGGCTCGAACTTCGTCGTCATTGCGGTGGATTCCACACGCATTCCGGATGGCATTCCCGGGCCCATCACCGACTGGTACAACTACGGCGGCCTTACCCGCGATGTCTCGCTGGTGGATGTCCCGGATGCGTTCATCGATGATTTCGACATTCATCTCAAGCCGGGCACGACCGACGAGATTGCAGGCTACGTCCATGTGGAAGGCGCAACCGGCGGGATGCCGGTCACTCTCCGCATCCCCGAAGCCGGGATCGACATGACCGGGAAGACAGATGCAAACGGCCGCGCGGACTTCGATGTTCGTGCCAGCCAACTCAGCCTCTGGTCTCCTGAAAACCCCAGGCTCTACAAGGTCGAAATGCAGGCCGGCCGGGACCGTCTTGACGACGACATCGGTTTCCGCGAGATTCGCGTCGACGGAACGCGGATTCTCCTCAACGGCAAACCCATCTTCCTCTATGGCGTCAACGTGCATGCCGAGGCTCCCTACCGCACCGGCCGCGTCGATTCAGACCAGGATGTCGAAAACATCTTCGGTTTCCTCAAGGATCTGAATGTCAACTTCGTGCGCCTTTGCCACTATCCTCAAGACCCGCGCATGGAGCGGATGGCTGACCGCGACGGCATCATGGTCTGGTCCGAGATTCCCATCTGGCACGACATCGAGTATGGCAACCCCGCCGTGTACGCCAAGGCCGATGCCATGCTCCATGAGATGATCCGCCGCGACCGCGACAAGGCCTCCGTCATTCTCTGGTCTGTGGCCAACGAGACCCCTGACAACCCGGTCCGCACGAAGTTCCTTGAAAACCTCATTGCCGAAGCCCACAAACTCGACCCCACGCGCCTGGTTACCGCCGCTCTGCTGCAGCCTCACAATCCCGGCGCTACGAAGATCCTCAACGATCCGCTGGCCCAGGCGCTGGATGTTGTTGGCATGAACGAATACATCGGCTGGTACAGCTATACCCCGGAAGAAGCGGACAACATCAAGTTCGTAGTGCCTGAAAAGCCGGTGGTCATCAGCGAGTTCGGCGCCGGTGCCAAAGCCGGCAATCACGGCCCCAAGGACCAGCGCTGGACCGAGGAGTTCCAACTCGACTTCTACCAGCACAACTTCAAAATGCTTTCCCACATCCCCCAGGTTCGCGGTTACGTCCCATGGGTGCTCATGGACTTTCGCTCGCCCACGCGCAACCTTCCTCTGATTCAGGGCGGATTCAACCGCAAGGGGTTGATCTCAGAAGACGGCAGGAAAAAGCTGGCCTTCACGTACATCCAGCGGATTTATAAGAACCACACCTACGGCAAGGCCCCGTAGCCGTCACAGGCGCGGTCTGAGTCGCGGTGTTAGCCTAAGCATGTAATGACAGATTCAGTTACGGTTGATTTTCTGGTGATGGGCGCCGGCGTTGCCGGGCTGCGCGCGGCCGTTGAGCTGGCCCAAAGTGGCGAAGTTCTGGTCGTCACCAAAGAGGCTGTCGCAGAATCCAACACCCACTATGCTCAGGGCGGAATCGCTGTTGCCCTGGAGGGCCAGAGAGATGTTGCGCTGCACCTTGAAGACACGCTAAATGCAGGTGATGGAATCGTTTATCGTGCCGCCGCCGAAGCGCTCGTGAGCGAAGGCCCGGCACGCGTGACAGAGTTGATCGAATGGGGAGCGCACTTCGACCGCGAGGCCGGCCAGTTGCTACGTACCCGTGAAGGCGCTCACTCCCTGCCCCGGATACTGCATGCCAACGGCGATGCCACAGGAGCTGAAATCAGCCGCTCGCTGGCCGCCTTTGCCCGCGCTCACAGTCGCGTCCACTTTGCCGAGTGGACCATGGTTACCCGGCTCATCACCGAGGGCGGGGCCGTGATTGGCGCCGATCTGGCAGGCGCCGATGATCGCGCCACCGAACGCATTCCGCGCCGGGTCAACACGAGAGCCACCCTTATCGCGGCAGGCGGGGCAGGCCAGGTCTACTCCGACACCACCAATCCCGCCGTGGCCACCGGCGACGGCATTGCTCTTGCCGCCCAGGCCGGGGCGGATCTGGCCGACATGGAGTTTTACCAGTTCCACCCCACTGCTTTTTCCCTCCCCGGAGCACCGCGCTTTCTGCTCTCGGAAGCGCTGCGCGGCGAAGGGGCGTATCTGCGCAACGATCGCGGGGAGCGATTCATGGAGCGGTACCATCCACTGCTTGAGCTGGCTCCCAGGGACGTTGTCGCCCGCGCCATTGCCCGCGAAGGAATGGACCCCGCGGGACAACCGGGCTCCGCGCGGCCGGTCTACCTGGACATGCGCCATGTTCGCAACCTCGACATCCACCAGCGCTTTCCCGGCATCAGCGCCTTCCTCGCCAGGTACGGATTGGATCTGGCCCGCGATCTTATCCCCGTTCGCCCCGCGGCCCATTACCTCATGGGAGGAATCCGCACAGACCTGGCCGGCCGCACCAGCCTGCGAGGACTTTATGCCGCAGGCGAGGCCGCCTGTACCGGAGTGCACGGTGCAAACCGGCTGGCTTCCAACTCCCTGCTGGAGGGTCTGGTCTTTGGCGCCCGCGCGGCCCAGTCCATCCTTACGGATAACCTCTCGCTAACTGGCGCTCAGGCAAGCGGAGCTGTCTCTTCCCCGCTTTCTCCCGATGAGGAAGCGTACGTTGAAGGCCTCATCGCCAAGCTGCAAGCCGCAATGTGGACCTATGCCGGCCTGCTCCGCGAAGAGTCCGCGCTGCAGCAGGGCATGGCAGCCCAGACGGCGTGCGCGGAGGCTCTGGCCGGGATTGCCACCCAGGGCAAGAGCAGCCGCCGCCTTTCAGAGGCGCAGGCCATGTGCCGCGTTGCCGACGCCATCCTGCATTCGGCCCTGGCGCGCACAGAGAGCCGCGGCGCGCATTTCCGCAACGATTACCCCCAGCGCGATGACCAAAATTTCCAGAAGCACTCCGTGCTGGGCAGGGATGCGCAGGTGAGGTTCGA
>JAJZNH010000830.1 GCA_021811745.1 Acidobacteriota bacterium | reverse complement strand
CCACCAGCAGCATGAGAAAGACGGTTGCGGCTTTGCCGGGACGCCAGCGGCGGATGCGTATCCGCTCGATGGAGCGCACCACCGGCATCAGCACCACCGCGAACAGAGCCGAGATATAGAGCAGCAACAGCGCGCCGCGCGCCAGCCAGGCCAGGTACGCCGCCAGCAGCAGGATAAAGGCAAAGAGCACGTTGTTGCGCGGTGCGTGTGGATTCGCGGGGGTGGGCGTCATGTCCTGCTTTCTGTCAGCGGGAAAGAAATACCGCCCGTGATTGTACGCCATCGTGCCTCAGGTCTTTCGCGCTGGCGGCTGGGCGCCGCGTTTCCACCGTTACGCCGGCCACTGCCGCGGCATCGGCCCGCGCTGGTTCCGGATCCCATCGTCGGATGGGACTGCTCCTACTTCTTTCCGCTGCTTTCCAGCGCCACGTTGTGCGCCTCAGCGATCTTCCTGAGGATTGCGAAGTGCTGTTCGAGGGCCGGCTCATCCTGTTGCGCGGTCAATGCCGTGCTCGTCTTCCCGCCGGTTTTAGCCTCGTCGGCAAACAGCTTCATGCCGTGCTGCTGCTCGGCGGCCATGTCCTGGATGTAAGCGGAATCGAAGGCCGGTCCGGAAAGCGTTTGCAGCTGCGACAGCTCCTTCTTGACCTTCTTCTCCGGCTTTTTGGGCTCGCTCACATCGAGCATTTTGGCCAGCGGCTGCAGTTGCTGGTTGAGCTGGGTGTGGATCTGCACCATCTTCTGGCTGAACTGCTTGACATCGTCGCTCGAGGACTTCTGCTGGGCGAGCTGGCTCATCCGCACCTGGGCATCGTCGTCCTCGAAGACATGCTGGATGAAGTCCCGGTCCCGGAAGTTTTGCATCCTGAGCTGCGGCGAATCCGCGCCCGGGCTGGTCATCTCCGGACTCGCGTGCTCTCCTTGCACCGCACCCGGAGAGCTGGGCGGGCCGGGCGGGTTCTGCATGCCGCCGCCGGGCTGCTGCATCTGTGCCTGCGCCGCCATCGTCAGGCCCGCAATCATCACGCCTGCCAGCATCGGAACTCTCTTTCCCAAGTGGTTTGCGAACATGAAGCGTGTCTCCTCTGCCATCGAAATTTTGGCCTTCTCCTCCCCGGGGATTTGGATGCGAATTACCGGACCGGGGCACGCCTGGCGGCAGCAGCGCGGGCGGTGGAACGGAGGAGATTTGCGGAAGAAAATGTCGGGGCGGGCCCGACAGGCCGCCGGCGCAGACGGGCAGCACGGTGCGGTTCAAGCGGTTCTCCAATGGGTGTCGAGCGAGGCCGAGGCGATCAAGTGGCGTTTTCCTCAAGAAAACGCCACCCTGCAGGATTTTGGTGACTCGATAGAAAGAAATTGGAGAACCGCCTTACGATCCTTCGCCGGAGGCTTGCTTGCGCGCCAGGCGCCGCTTGCGCATCCATTTGGCCACGCCCAGCGTGAGCAGCATGCTGCCGAACGGCAGGCACATCAACGCCACGATCAGCGCCAGCCAGCCGGAGTTGGTGGTCGCCCCCAGCCGTGTATAGCCGCCCAGTACGGTGACCAGCAGCAACACCGCCAACACCCCGGCGCCCACAATCGTGCCGCCCCATTGCAGCAACTGGCGGGTGCCGTCGTCGCTTGGAGCCGGCCGTCGGGAAGAAAGATTCGAATAACCTGGCGGCATTCCTTGTTTATCCCCGCGCCAGCCGCAGCATGACAAAGGTGATCACGCCGGTGATCGAGACGTAGAGCCACAGCGGAAAGGTCCAGCGCGCGATCTTGCGATGCTGCGGGATGCGCCCCGAGAGCGAGAAGAAAAACGTTACCAGAACCAGCGGCAGCGTCAGGACAGCGAGCACAATGTGGCTCGCCAGCAGCCACAGGTAGGGAGTGCGGTAGGCCGCGTGCAGCGGATAGCGCACGTCGCCGTGCAGCGCGTGGTGCGCAATGTAGCCGATCAGAAACAGGGTCGAGAACGCGAAGGCCGTCAGCATCGCCACCCGGTGCGCGCGGATGCAATGCGTGCGGATGAAGGCGAAGCCGATCAGCAGCGAAATCGCAGCCAGGCCGTTGAAAACGGCGTTCATGGCGGGCAGAAACGCATAGCTTCCGCTCGCCGCCGAAGCCGGATGGAGATAGATCAGCCAGAACAGAAACAGCGTTGCCGCCGCGCTGACGGCGAGAATGGCCGCAATCGCCGTCCCGGTGCCGGCGCGCGAACCCGATCCTGGAACCGTCGTGGTCATCAATCCCGTCCTGCCGGCCGCCTCTCCGGCTCGTGCCGTACCGGCCTTTTCGCCGTTTGCCTCATTGGGCGCAAATCATCAGCGTGGTGAACAGCAGCGGCAGATACAGCACGCTGACCTTCAGCAGATCGCGGGCCAGCATGCGGCCCTCGGTCTCCGTCCGCACCTTGAGAATGCGGGCAAAGCGGAGGGTATATGCCAGGTATACCAGCCCCAGGGGCACGGCGATGAAGGCGTAGACCGCCCTGGTCATGCCCAGCTTCCACGGGGCCAGGCTTACCGGAATCATCAACACCGCGTAGAACAGCGCCTCCACGACGGTAGAAGTGCCGTCCGGCTGCACCACCGGGAGCATGCGGATGCCGGCCTTGGCGTAGTCTTCGCGGTAGAGCCACGAGATCGACATGAAATGCGGAAACTGCCACACAAACAGGATGGCGAACAACGAGACCGCCCGCCAGTCGAGATGCGGACGCGCCGCCGTCCAGCCCAGCAGCGGTCCCATGGCTCCCGGAAACGCGCCAATGAAGGTGGCCAGCGAGGTGACGCGCTTGAGCGGAGTGTAGACGGCCACGTAGGCAAACACCGTCAGCAAGGCCAGCGAAACGGTGAGCATGTTGGTCCACATCAGCAGCCACACCGCGCCGGCGGCCACCGCGCCCAGCCCGCCCAGGATGCCCACGGCCAGCGGAAAGCGGCCCGAGGCCAGCGGCCGGTCCGCAGTGCGGGTCATCTTGGCGTCGGTGCGGCGCTCCATCGCTTCGTTAAGAGCGCCGGCTCCGGCGGAAATCATCCCGATGCCCAGCAGGGTATAGATCAGCCCCCG
>JAJZNH010000641.1 GCA_021811745.1 Acidobacteriota bacterium | reverse complement strand
CAACTGGGACAAACTCGAACGCACCGCAAAGATGAGCAAGAGCACCGATGCGCTGGTAGGGACAACGCGCTGATTTCCTTCTCCCGCTGCTGCGGGGCTATGCCCTCAGCCGGCGCGCTTGGAAAAATCCCCGGCCGGCAAGGGCATGCAGCGAGCCTTCGCTTTGGTTCGAGCCGGAAAAGGCCGTCGCAAAACGACGCCGTTCGGCGCGCACCAGCAGCGCCGTAGCAGGGCCGGCTTGATACAGGATCACTGCGTAGACTCGCTCCGGGCAGTTTCGATCATGGCAAGGATATTTTCTATCGGTGTTCCCGGCTGAACATTGTGGCAGGAACAGCAGATGTAGCCTTCGCGGCCCGCGCCCAGCGTGTTCAGGCAATGGCGGACCTCGCGGCGGACATCTTCCACGGTTCCCCGCGACAGCACAAACTGGTTGTCCACCGCGCCGTGAAAGATGACGCGAGTGCCGAAATCGCGTTTAAGCCCCTCCAGTTCCATTCCCGGACACGCATGCTGAATAGGATTCAGAACATCCACACCACAATCGAGGATCGGTCCCAGCAGGCGGCGTGCCGCGCCATCGGTATGGTAAAGAACGCGCAAGCCGTGCGCGTGAATCAGATCGCACCAGCGCTTGAGCCGCGGCTGCAGGAAGCGCTTCCAGTGAGCGGGCGACATCAGCAGCGAGGTTTGCCCGGCAATGTCGTCACTGATGAACACCAGATCGAGCGAGTTACCGGCGCGGGCGAAGAAGCGGGTCATCATCCCGGTCTGGATCGCCTCTACGCGATCGAGAATCGCGTCCACCAGATCCGGAGCCTGCACCAGGTCCATCAGCGATTGCTCCAGGCCGCGCAACTGGCAGTAGATCTCGAAGAACGAAACCCAGGGGCCGATGACAGCAAACTCCCTCGCCGCCTCCTGCGCCTTCGCCACGGCGCCGTCGTAGTCGAAGCGCTCCACGATGGGCCACCATGGATAGTCCTCCAGCGACTCCAGCGTGCTATAGCCGGCCAGCGGCGCTGCTCCGAACTCCGCATAATGAGCCTCGCCAGCCTTTACATCCTTCAGAGGAACGCCCCACATGGTGCGACTGCCACCCTCCTCAGCGCCGGCGCCGCTTTGCGCTCCCGCGCGCTCGCCGGAGACGTCCCGGTAATCCATGAAGACCCAGACAATTTTGTCGAGACCGAGACCGCGGTACATCGCGAGATCATCGGCGACGCCGCAATACCGCCGCAGCAGTTCGCCGATCTCTGGCGTGTGCCATAGATCCACGGGCAGACGGTCGACGGGCTGACGCTTGAGAACGGCCAGAATGCGGTCGCGTGAATTCATTGTCCTCCGCTGCGAATCTTTCGCATCGCACGCCGGCCTGCTGCAACAATTCGCGGCGCCACTTAGCCGGCCCGGCACAAAACTTCTCCCTTTGCTTTGATTGCGATGGAATTACTTTAGCGTACCGTAGCGCGTATGTGCAGTCAGCTTATAGCGGTTCTCCCATGGGCGCGGCTGTGCGGCGTCCGCCCAGGTGAACAAAACACAGCAGGTCGTTGACTGCACTATGGAAGGAAATTGGAGAACCGACGCGGGCGCCGCCTTTTGCATTCGCCCGGCTCCATCCGTTGCAGCTTTACTGCTGGCTGGCGTCAAAATCTTCGTCGCCGTCGTTCAGGCTCACCTCTGGAGGAGCGAAATTCACTTCGATCGTGATCGCGGCCGGTACAGGCTCATTGTTCTTGATTGCAGGGAAGAATCGATACTGCTCCACCGCAGCAACGGCGCTCTGGTCCAGGCCGGGATTGAGGGAGCGCATCACGCGGACATTCTCCGGCAAACCATGAGCATCCACGACGAGAGAAACAAAACATGTTCCCCTGATCCCTTTCTTCCTTGCGTCCGGCGTGTAATTTGCAGGAACGGAGTAAATCACAACGGGAGTGCTCTCAGTGCCCGGGAAATAATCCGGGCGGCGCACCTCTGCTCCCGGCATTACTTCCACCGGAGTATCAGGAGCAAATACCGCAACCTGCGGCGCATTCGGCAGCCTCCTCAGCTTCTGCCGTGGCGCCGAGCGCAGAGTCCACACGTTCAGGTACTTGCCACCGGCCGCCTTGGTCTCTGTAACGCAAGTTTCCATCTTGACCTGCAGCGACTGGGCCAATACTGCCGGTTTGCCCTTGTACGTCCCCGGTATAAACCGGCCTGCTTGAGCGATCTGAATGGCGAAGCGATCGAGATCCGTACCGAGAGGCTGAAGAAGCATAACGTTGCGCGCCCGTCCGGTGGTGTCCACAAGCAGCGAGAGGATAACCGTGCCATCCTGCCTGTACCGGCATTTCTTCTCAGAGATAATCGCTTGTGACGACAAGGGAAGAAGCTTGGGCTGCTTTACATGCCGTCCACCGGAATAGACTGTCACAGGCTTTGGCTGACTGGCAGCTTTGGCGGGTGGAGCAGACGATTTCGCCTGCCGCCCAACGGCATGTGTTCCAGCCAGCGCCATGAACAAGACGAGCATTCCAATGCGCCGCATAAACTCTCCACCCGAAGCCAATTGCGATCCTACTTTACGGCACCCAGGGCACGGAGCAGAAAAGCATAATCGAGGGCGATCTCCTTCAGGTAGTCGTACCTGCCGCTGGCCCCCCCGTGGCCGGCTTTCATGTTTGTTACCAGAAGCAGCTCGTTGCCATCTGTCTTGAGAGTACGAAGCTTCGCCACGTACTTGGCCGGTTCCCAATACATCACCTGGCTGTCGTGCAGCGACGTCTTGACCAGCATCGCCGGATAGGTCGCCGCTTTCAGGTTGTCGTAAGGCGAGTAACTCAACATGTAGCGAAAGAACTCTTCCTGGTTGGGATCGCCCCACTCCTCGTATTCAGGAACCGTAAGCGGCAAGGACGCGTCGAACATCGTATTCATCACGTCCACGAACGGCACGTGAGAAACGACAGCGCGAAAGAGATCCGGCCGCATGTTGGCGACTGCGCCCATGAGCAATCCGCCTGCCGAGCCGCCCTCGATGGCCACCTTTGCCGGGTCGCCGTAAGCGGAGGCTGTGAG
>JAJZNH010000675.1 GCA_021811745.1 Acidobacteriota bacterium | reverse complement strand
AAGCGTAATGACTTTGGCTCCGGGAACTCGGGGCAGGGTTTGCGCTGAGGCGGAGACGGCAAGGGCGAGGGTGGCGAGAACTGCCGGCAGGAAACGGAGCGGAATTTTCACCCCTTCATTATCCACAGATGTATACATTCGTGCAGCGGCAGGAGCCGGCAGGACTGGGCATTACACTGAAGCGGTGGAATGCAAATCATCCCCAGGAGCAAATGCATGTCGGAAGTGAAGATCACGGTTCGGCCAAACGGGCCGTACCGGGTGGAAGGGCCGGTGAAGCTGGTCGATGCCGAAGGACGGGAGTGGGATCTGACCGGGAAGCCGGCGATTTCGCTGTGCCGCTGCGGAGCCTCGGTGAACAAGCCTTTCTGCGATGGCGCCCATTCGCGGATCGGTTTCCAGGCGGCCGAGGCGGCGGTGAAGGCGGAGGGTGGAAATCCCGGCTTTCCGGTGAAGCTGTAGGCCTCTAACTGGATTTCAGAAACTGTAGTGTCAGATCGCGCCGGCGCGGGCCGTCCAGTTCCACAAGGATGACCCGCTGCCAGGTGCCGAGTACCAGCGAGCCGTTCTCAACCGGCAGGGTGAGAGCGGTACCGATCAGCGACGAGAGGATGTGATCGGGGACGTGCGCCGGGTTGTGCGGGTGGCGGTAGTGGAGCTTCGGCACCATGGCCTCGAAGGCGTCCAGCATGTCCAGATCGGTTCCCGGATCGAGGTCGGCGGTGGCGAGCGCCGCGGTGGTATGCAGCACGTTGAGAAAGCAGATGCCCGAGCCGGCCGGCAGCAGGTCCTGCAGCTGATCCGTAATATCGACGATTTCGCGCTTGCGGTGCGTCGCTACTGAAAATCTCCGCATTGCCTCTCCCATGCCGCCCTGGTTAGTCTAATCCCGATAGAGGAGAGCAGATGACCAGCGTTCGACCGTCCGCCGCCAAGGCTCGCATTGCCCCACGTTTTGGAAAGAGCCTTGCCGCGGGCCTGCTGGCGTGCTGCTGCGTCCTTGCCGCGCCATCGCTCCTAGCCCAGAGCAACGTCAGCGCGAAGCTCATCCCCGTCGCAAAGCGCAAATCCGCTCCCGATATTCCGCTGGTCTCCAGCACCGGAGCCACTCAGGACCTGGTCAGCTACGACGGCAAAGTGGTTCTGCTTAACTTCTGGGCGACCGCGTGCGGCGGATGCGTCCTCGAAATTCCCTCCATCGTTCAGATACAAAATAGCTTCCACGGGAAGCCTTTCACCGCTGTCGGCGTGTCGATGGATGTCTCCTATGAAGGGCTCAAAGGCCCGGCTCAGGCCTGGCGCCGCGTCCGCCCATTCATGCGCAGCCATCGGGTGGACTACCCCATCCTGATGGCCAGCAAAGCCATGGTCCGCGCCTACAACATCAAGGCGCTGCCCGACACCTTCCTGATCGACCAGCATGGGCGTATCGCCGCCGTTTACCACGGGACGATCGACCCGGCCAACGTGGAAGCCAACATCCGCGCGCTGCTCAGCGAAACCGCGCACAAAGGTTCGGCGCCCTGCGACGTGAAGCCGGTGCCCTGCAGCATCCTTCCCGGCACGCAGGCCGCGCCCGGCGCGCTCACCCTCGCACCGGAATCGCAGACTCCGGGCGAACCGTCGCTGACTGCTCCATCGTCCGCGGATTCGACGCCATCCCCCGCGGGCGCATAGTGATCCGCTGGCCGGAAGTCTCCGCGCGCCGCATCTTCTGAAGCGGTTGCCACGCCTGGAGCAAAGTAATTCGCGGATTCTTATCCGCCGTCCCCGGTTTTTGCGTCCAAGCATCCGTGTACTTTGCGGCCAAAGGGGCAGCGTCGAAAAAAACCGCCAAAATGATCCCCCACTGGATCCTTCACTTCGGGGTGGCCGGGGTCTTTGGCGCCGCGCTCTTTGACGCCTCTCCGGTGATCACTCCACTTCCCGCCGTTCCCGACATCCTCATCATCATCCTCGGCGCCAACGGCGAATCGCCGTGGCTCCTCGCTCTTTGCGGCGTAGCCGGCAGCCTCATCGGCGGCTATCTTACCTGGGCCGCCGGGAAAAAGGGCGGCGAGGCCATGTTTCACCATTCCATGAAGAAGCGCCAGCGCTGGCGCGACCGCATCACCCGCTGGATTCACGGGCACGGTATGCGCACCGTGATGGTCGCTGGCCTTCTGCCGCCTCCGCTTCCCACTCTGCCGATCCTGCTCGCAGCCGGCGCCCTCGGCGTCACCCTGCGTCAGTTCGTCGTGGCCTTTTTCGCCTCGCGCGCCGTGCGTTACGGAACCGAAGCCGCTCTCGCCGCCATCTACGGCCGGCAGATTCTGCACCTGTGGAACGCCTATCTTTCCGGCGTCTCCATGGACGTCCTCTACGCTTTCCTCGGCTTGCTCGCCATCAGCATCGTCTTCGGGGTCTGGAAATTCCGTCAGGAGCGGCGCCAGCACCCAAACTCGCGGCACCAGGCAGGCTCCCGCGCCGCCTGAACTCCACGCTTTGCCGCCCATCCAGGCTGCGTCCGATGAAAGCTTCGCACCCGGTATCATCAGGATGGGCGGTTGCGTGCGCCTGTCGGATTTCAGCGGGGTAAACCCCCAAATATTTGCAGCGCGTCGCCGCAAGCGATCCGCGGAGGGAATTGATTGCTTCAAGGTGCAGGCAGGACTCGGCAGAAGAGCAGCAGTGGTCTGAAGGAAGGAACCAGCCGTTTTCCCTGGTCGCGGTGGCTTCTGTGGCTGGCGATTTGCGCTGTGGCGGCTGCCGTGTCGTTCCTGTACTTCGATGTTGCGATCGCTCTGCGCGTCTACGGGCTGCTGCGATCGGCCAAGGCTCTTGCCTCGGGATTCGCCAGCGCTGTTCTGCTCAGCATCGAAGCGGCGGTCGTGCTCGTGCTGGTTCTTCTGCGCATCACGCGCGGGCATCTGTCGCCTTATCGTGAGGCGACCCTGCTCGCCTGCCTCACCTCCATCTGCGCCTATGCCATCAACGACAGCGCGCTGAAGCTTTTCTTCGGCGTGCCCAACCCCGCGGCGGTGGTGCACGGAGCCCGGCACACCTTTCATTTCCTCCACGGATCGCGTCAGAGC
>JAJZNH010000723.1 GCA_021811745.1 Acidobacteriota bacterium | reverse complement strand
AGCGCGGCGGCTGCGCGTGAGCCGGTTAAAGAGCGTGGACTTGCCCACGTTGGGGCGGCCCACAATGGCCACCAGCGGCAGTGTTTCAGTGCCGGATCTTGTGGGCACAACCGATCTGCGATACGTAGGCAAAAGGTGTCTCCAAAGGAAGTTGGCTCTTACGGGTGAAGCTGGATGACTCAGAGGCTCGCAAAGTCCCGGTCTGCCGTTTGTTCCCTGTATCACCAGTTTACTGTCCGGCATGCGGGGGCGGCTATCCCGGATGAGCGTGGTAGCAAGCTTCCTGACCGCGTGATTTTGTATCTTGAGGGGGTCGCGGTTTCCCTTGCCATACCGGTAGCGTACATGCGCCTACGCAGCGGGAATCCGTGTCAGACGCGCCCCCTGATTGCCTGAATGAGCAATAACACGCCGATTCCACCCAGGCCCAGGTAAATATACTTCATAAACACTTCTCGCCGCAGGCGATGGTTGATGATTCTCCCCAGGAATATCGCGGGCAAAGCAACCGGCAGTGAGAGCAGGTAGTAGTGCGATACAGCGGGAACCCAGAGTCCAGCCATCCAGTAGCCGGTTATGCCAATCAGACTGGCAGGCAGAAAATAGGCCTGAAGCGTGGCGCGGAATTGTTGCGCCGTCCATCGCCGTATTGACCCGTAAATCACCAGCGGCGGACCATTCATTCCGTAGGCCCCACCCAGAACACCGGCGCAGAATCCGCAAGTCACCAGCCACCTGCGGCTGTCGCGCCGCAGCTCGAAGGGTGCGCGGCCGATAAGGAAGTAAGCCGAAAACCCCATGATGATCAGCGCAAGCACAGCCTTTGCCAGTTGCTGATGACCACCCGCAAGCAGCAATAGACCGAACGGTATGCCGGCCAGCGTGGAAAACACCAGCCAGGCCGCCGTGCGCAGCTGGATCTTTCGCCAATCCTGCGCCACCACGACGACGGCTACGGTGATTGAGAGCAGCACGGCGAGCGGGGTTGCCACCTTCAGCGGAATAAGAAGAGCGAGCAGTGGAACGGCAACCATCGCCTCGCCAAAGCCAAAGGTGGAGCGAATCAGGGTCGCGCCGCACACCACCAGCAAAACGTAAAGCGTCGTAATGTTGATGCGTCTCTCCGGATCGGGGAAAGTGGTCACCGAAAGCGGCGACTGAAGTTATCTTCTCATGGCGCACCTCATTGCCCCACCGTGCGATCGAGCTTCATACGCGGTCTTCTG
This sequence comes from Acidobacteriota bacterium, assembly GCA_021811745.1. The sequence goes on along the minus strand of JAJZNH010000723.1, from coordinate 1,849 downwards.
TAATGGAAGAGATGCACGGGCAGGCGCTGCGCGGCCCACCACACGCCCCGCGGAGTCACTATGATGGAAGGAGCACCCGGCAACTGTGCCTGCATGCATGTCTTCGTCTGAGGCTCCAACCCGCGCCCTGCCCACGCTGCACGAGTTCTTTTCGCCGGGCGGCATCCTGGCGCGGTCACCGCTGCCCTACGAGTACCGCCCGGGCCAGCTTGAGATGGCGAAGGCCGTGGAGCGCGCCCTGGCTGAGCGCCGCCATCTGATCGTCGAGGCCGGTACCGGTACCGGCAAGACGCTGGCCTACCTGCTTCCCGCCCTGCGCACCGGCCAGCGCGTCATTGTTTCCACCGGGACCAAGGCCCTCCAGGATCAGCTCTACTTCCGCGATATTCCATTCCTCGAAACTCTGCTTGGAGAACTTCATGTCTGCTACATGAAGGGCCGCGCCAACTACCTTTGCCGTCACAAGCTGGCGGCACTGCGCGATCAGCCCATTCTGTCGGGACTTGAAGAAATTGACCAGTACCGCCAGATCGCCGAATGGGAGCGCGAGACTGAGACCGGCGACCGCGCCGAGCTTTCCGGAATGCCCGAGACCAGCGCTCTGTGGCAAAAGCTCGATGCGCGGGCGGAGGCATGCCTGGGCACAACCTGCCCGGATTATCGCCGATGCTTCATCACCGAGATGCGGCGCAGGGCGCTTGAGTCGGACATCATTATCGTCAATCACCACCTCTTTTTCGCCGATCTTTCTGTGAAGCAGGAAGCCAATGGCGCGCCCGACGCCGGCGTTTTGCCTGAAGCGGCCGCTGTGGTCTTTGACGAGGCGCATGAATTGGAGGAAGTGGCTTCAAATTACTTCGGGCTCTCCATTAGCAATGTGCGCTTTGAAGAGCTGGCGCGCGACACGGACGCGCTTCTGCGCGGCAAGCAGGGCACGGAGAACATTCCCGCCGTTACGCAGCAGCTTCGCGAGCGGGCGCGGATGTTCTTTGCCGCTCTGCCGATGGCGGGCGATGGGCGGCAGCCGTTTGCCGAGCGCGAGGAGTTTTTGGAATCCTCCGGCGACCTGTATCTGAGCGTGCGCGCCACACTCAAGCGCATGGAAACCGAGATGGAGAGGCTCACCGAGGTCGATGAGGCGCCGGGGCTGAGGAAGCGCATGGCGCGGCTGCGCAGCGAACTCGAGTTCCTGCTCGAATCGAATGCAAATAACATGGTGTATTGGATGGAGCGACGCATTGCTCCTGCCGCAACGCCGGGCCACAGATCCACTGTGCGCGGCGCGGCACGCACAACTTATCTGCAGGCCACGCCCATTGACATTTCGGAGTTGCTCCGCGAGCTGGTCTTCGAGCAGATTTCAACTGTGGTCCTGACCTCGGCCACGCTTACCGTGCAGGGCGGCTTTGAGCATATACGCAGGCGGCTGGGCTTGAATGACGCGCGTGAACTGGTGGTGCCCTCGCACTTCCGGTACGGCGAGCAGGCGCTGCTCTACCTTCCGCCCGAGATGCCCGATCCGCGCGATCCGGAATTTCCTGAAGCCGCGGCGCGGTGCATCCAGCGCGTGCTTGAAATTACGCGCGGGCGCGCCTTCTGCCTCTTCACCAGCTATAGCCAGATGCGCTTGCTCTACGAGCGGCTGCTGCCGGTGCTGGACTACCCCATCCTGCTGCACGGCACAGCTCCGCGCAAGGCGCTGCTTGAGGAATTCCGCGCCACGCCGAACGCCGTGCTCTTCGGCACGTCCAGCTTTTGGCAGGGCGTGGACGTGCAGGGCGAAGCGCTGAGTTGTGTCATCATCGACCGCCTGCCCTTTGCCGTGCCCAGCGATCCGGTGGTGCAGGCG
>JAJZNH010000298.1 GCA_021811745.1 Acidobacteriota bacterium | reverse complement strand
CGGTAACCCTACGCAACATGCCTGCCTGCTCGCTCTGGGCGGCTATGGCCGCAAGGATCTCTTCCCGCATTCCGACATCGACGTTCTCTTCGCCTTTGCCGACGACAAGACCGAGCAGCAGGCCAAAGAAGCCGTCCGCGCCATCATTCAGGGCATGTGGGACATCGGACTCCGCGCCAGTCCCACCTCACGCACGCTGAAAGAAGCGGGGCGCTTCGACCCGGACAACCTCGAATTCACGCTCGCCACTCTCGAGCGGCGTTTTCTGGCAGGGCAGTTTCCGCTCTATCAGCAGCTTCACCAAAGTATCCTTCCCGGCCTGGTTCTGAGCGAGTGGAACTCCATCACGCAAAAACTGGGCGAGATCGCCCGTGCCCGCCACGCGAAATACGGCAACACCATCTTTCACCTGGAGCCCAACCTCAAGGAGTGTCCCGGTGGCCTGCGCGATTATCACCTTGCCGTCTGGTTTGCGCTCCTCTTCCACCTGAAAGAAACCAAGGAGTGGCCGCGGCAACGGGGCGGTGTCTTCCAAAGCGCGCGCGGCGACGCGGAGGCAGCCTTCGACTTTCTGGCGGCGGCTCGCTGTTTTCTCCACTTCCGCCACGGCCGTGACGACAATATCCTCGACTGGCAATCTCAGGATGAAGCAGCAGCTCTTTCGATCGGCCTGGAAACACGCGGAACCGCGGATCCCTCCTACTGGATGCGGACTTACTACCGCCATGCCCGCGTTATCTACCGCCGCGCCGCCCTGCTCATGGAGCATCTTCCCGCACCGGTGAGCTTCTACCGCCAGTTCCGGCGGCGCCGTACTCCCATCGCCGGCACCGGCTTCCTCCTCGACCAGGGCCGCATTGACATCCAGCCCGGCGCCCAGTTCAACGACACTGCCGCCATTCTGGGCATCTTCTCCCTGATGGCCACGCATGGCTACACGCTCTCGCAGGCTGCCGAAGACCGCATCGCCGACGCGCTTCCCGTCCTCGCCATCCGTGTCCCGGAGGGTGCCTATCTCTGGAATGCGCTGCGCGAAGTGTTGATCGGCCCGCACGCGGCGCACGCCCTCAGGACCATGCACGCGCTGGGCGTACTTGAAATGCTCATCCCTGAATTCCACGGCATTGATGCGCTGGTCATACGCGACAGCTACCACCGATACACCGTGGACGAGCATACCTTCCTCGCCATCGACAACGTACATGGCCTGCGCCAGCCTGCCAACGAACACGAGAAGCGCCTCGCCCAGCTTCTTCCGGAAATTGAACGCCTCGATCTCTTCCTGCTATCCCTCTTGCTCCACGACATCGGCAAGGCGCGCCGCACCGGCGAGCACGCCAACCAGAGTGTCGAACTGGCCGACAGTTTCCTCGCGCGCCTCGATTTCGATGCCGAAGAGCGCGAGTCCGTTCTGAAGTTGATCCGTCTCCATCTGGAGATGTCCGCAGCCATGCGGCGCGACATCTTCGATCATGAAAATGTGCGCGGCTTTGCGGAGAAAATCGCCAGTCCCCAGATTCTCAAGATGCTCACCATCATGACCTTCGCCGACATCAAGGCCGTCAATCCCGACGCCCTGACGCCATGGAAAGCCGAAAATCTGTGGCAGTTCTACATGTCCACGGCCAACTTCATGGACCGCTCGGTCGACGAAGCCCGCTATCACGCCGCCATCGATCCCACCCTGCTCAACCGCATCCGGTCCATGGTACCGGCAGACCAGTACGAAGACCTCAAGCAATTCCTCGAAGGCCTGCCGCAGCGCTACCTGCAGACCCGCCTGCCCGAGCAGATCCGGAATCACTTCCAGATGGCCCTCAATCTCGACCAGGACTCCGTCCAGCTCGACCTTCGGCCATCCCGCCAGCTCTTCGACCTCACTGTCATCACCCGTGACCGCACCGGGCTCTTTGCCGATGTTGCCGGCGCTCTGGCCGCGTGGGGCATGAATATCGTCCGCGCCGGCGCATACTCCAACGACGCCGGCGTCATCGTTGACAGCTTCCACTTCACCGATGCATTCCGCACCATCGAGCTCAATCCCAGCGAGAAAGAGCGCTTTCTCCAGAATATCCACGATGTGGTCATGCAAAAGGTCTCCGTGGAGCAGCTCCTCGAGAGCCGCAGCCACCTGAACCACCCCGGCAACATCAAGGTTGAAGTTGCCACCCGCCTCGACTTTGACGCCGAGTCCTCCACGCACTCCACGCTGCTCCAGGTCATTGCACAGGATCTTCCCGGCCTTCTCCGCCAGATCGCTCTCACCCTCAGCACCCACCAGTGCAACATCAAGGTTGCCCTGATCGATACTGAAGGCGAAACCGCCATCGACGTTTTCTACCTCACCAGCCACGGTGAAAAGCTCACACCTGAAGTCCAGCGATCGCTCACCGCGGCGCTCACCGCCGCCCTCGATTCGATGCGTGTCTCGGCCTGATCGCGAATGGCTTGCTCCACACTCTCAAAAAAACAACACGGATGACCTTTCAAGCCTGCGCAAAGATCATGCGAGGTGACGTGATAATCTGATCGGCGACGTTCTATCGCGGCGCGATCGCTCGTTTGCAAGGCTCGATTGCGGCATCCCACATATCACTGCCCCTCCATCATTCAGGAAACCTATGCTCCTCACTCGCCGCAATTTCCTCGAACGTACGCTGAAGATTTCCGCGGGATTTCCGCTCGCCTCGGCAACTCGCGGATTTGCCGGAACCGCACCGCTCCTTACGCTGAGGCAGGGTAAGGGAGCTCCGGTACGCATGCCAGCCAACTTCACCGGGCTCGGCTACGAGATGTCCTCGGTTGCGCGGCTTGGCCTGCTGAGCGCCGGCAACGATCGCTACGTGCGGCTCGTCAAAGGGATGGGAACCGATGGAGTGCTGCGCGTTGGCGGCATCGTCTCGGACTACACGCGCTATGAGCCAGACGGCAAGATCGTGGCCCAGCCGCTCGACACGGTCATCACCAGCGCCAGCCTGCGGCAGTTCGGGGATTTTCTTTCAACCATCGGTTGGAGCGCCATCTGGACCCTGAACTTCGCGCAGGGCAGCATTGAAGATGCAGTCAAGGAGGCGCGCG
>JAJZNH010000930.1 GCA_021811745.1 Acidobacteriota bacterium | reverse complement strand
GGCGGAGAAGAACAAGAGCAAAGTACGAATCATCATCTCGAGCCGCCTCCTTGCGAGCCGCTCTGCTGCGAGGCCTGAGCCGGGGGGACGGTCAGGTCTGCGGGCGTGGTGGTGCGAAGCAGCACTTCGGGCACGCGATTCTCCGGAGAGAGCGCGGGGCTGGCATGGCAGCCGACACAGATGCGTTGTTCGCCGCCGCGAATCCAGAACCAGCCGCGCTCGCTTCGCAGCACCCTGCCGTTTCGATCGAGCAGGAGGAACCGGATCGGCCGATCGCCAGGAACCTTGACGAAGAACGAGCCGTCGGATGCGACCACGGCGGAGCCATTCACCACGACATGATTGTTGGCGTCGAGCGTCTCCAGCCGTACCGATGCGGGAGCCTGGCGTAAATCGCCGGCCGCGGAAATCCGCGCGTCGAGGGTGAGCAGATTGCCGTAATTCCACGGATGCAGAGCGGAGGGGAATCGCCGGGGCGGAGTGGTTGCTTGAAGGAGCACAGGCTCAACCAGATCCTCTCCGTGTTCGGCGAGCACGCTCTGGAGCGAAGCGGCGCCCGGCTTCCACATGTCGATTGCAAAGTGCGCTTCGCCCGGTTTGCGGGCGGCAACCAGCCAGGCTCCCGATGCGGTTTCGGCGATGGCGCCGGCGTATTCGGCAAGGGGAGCGGCAACAGGCACTTCATGCGCCAGCGCGGATGTGAAACGAGCCAGCGAGGACCCGTGGGTGAAAATGAGGTCGCCGGAGGCGAGTTGCGAACCACCCCAGCGAGCGCGCCCGTGGTCGCAACGGTAGGCTTCGACGCCGGAGCCGTCGGCGTACACCAAATAGAGCTCGGGAATGCGGCCTGCACCGAGCGGAAAGCCGGACTCGAAGAGGATGCGGCCGTCGCGCACGATCTCCAGCGGGAAGGCGCTGGTGCGGATATACGTGAGCGGAAGCAGGCCGGGACCGGCGGTGGGATCGAGGAAGGGGATTTTCGGGGGATGACCGTCGTCGACCGACTCGATCTGGAAGCCATGCGCGCCGCGCTGAGCCCAGACCATGCGGCCCCCGGGGAGGTAGAGCGGGCGTTCGGCGTCCGAGGCGGTCGTAACGACCTTGCGGACCGAATCTTTCTGAATGTCCAGTTCCCATATCTGCCAGGGATCGGCCGCGGTGCGCTTGCCGGCGAATAATACCAAGTTCGCGTCGGAAGAAACATTGGCGTCTGCGGTGGCTGCGAATCCGTTGACCAGGGGTTCGACTTTGCCTCCACGCACCAGCAGCAGTTGGGCGCCGCGGGGAAAGCGCTCCTCACCGTGCAACTCGGCAAGCGGCACGTAGACAGGCGCCGCAGTTACGATGAAGTCAGCGCCCACTTGAGCGGCTGTTTGTGACAGGAATGCGCAGAGCAACACAGTAAGTCCGGCGCAAGTGGCAGCGACAGAAGCCTTGGCCCAACCTCTCATCCGATGGCCTCCGTCCGCAGTGCGCCGGCCGGCTGATCGAGCGCGGGCGAACGCAGTGCAAGGCAGGGATCGAGCGAAGCCATCCTTGCGTCGAATTCGGCAAGATCCAGCGATTGTTCGCCATCGCTCCAGGCTTGGTTCGGATTCGGATGCACTTCAACCAGGAGGCCGCCAATCTCGATGTCCATGGCCGAAACGATCGACTGTCGCCGTCGCTCGGTTTTCAGCACACACGGAGTCCCGGAAAAGCGTTCTGGACAAATTTTGCGCACCCGCCGACCTCCACCACTGGGAAAAGGCCATCCTAGGTGCTTCGCGCCCGTTCGTGCCTCGGCCAAAAGATGGAGCAGGCCAACAGGTGTGATGGAGATCACAATTTTGCGGTAAGTGCTACAGAGAGAAGTGGATGGAAATGAGGACTTGGACTCAGCGCGCTGCAAGCGGAGGCGGAGAATGGCCGAATGCGGTGTCTACCACCGCTGCAATGCCCTGAACCATCACCTTGGCCAGCGCTCTGCCGGACAACCTGACCGACCTGACCATCACCGGCCCCGGCGCGAACCGGCGCACCGTCTCCGGCGCGGGCACGTGCCAGGTGTTGCGGTTCGGCTCCGGGATCGATTCCGGCGTCACCGCCTGCATCTCCGGCCTCACCATTGCCAACGGGAACTAGAACGCGATTTTGTGCTCCGGATACCAGGTGAGCTGGAATTGCGTGACGGTGACCGACTGCTGGCCGGGCAGGTAGACCGGCGCCTTCCAGTGCTCGCTCTCGAAATAGCCATTGAGTTCGAGGTTTCGGGTCAAGCGCTTGACCACTTGGAGACTGACGTCGTTGAGCGTGGTGCCGCCGTCGACGAAATTGGGTCCGGTGGTGGCGGGAATGAAATCCTTGGCGGCCTTCTGATTGCGGACGCCGAGGGTGATCCACTCGTTGCCGCTCAGGTGCCAGGTGATCCATCCCTGGCCGCCTTTGTCTTCGCGGCCGATCCAGTCGCCGAAGATCTGGCCCTGGTAGGTGTAGCCCTGTTTCTCGATGCCTTCCCAGTACATGAAGCGCCCGCCCTGGCTGTTGGAGATGGACGGGTCGGTCATCGCGGCTTCGGCGCGGAGTTCCAGCTTGGGCAGTCCGGGCACATGCGACAGTTCGAGGCCGGGGCGGATGGCCGCGCGGCGAGGTGCGTCGATCGGAGAAACGTCGTCGTGGACTTCGGAATCGCTATAAAGCGTGAGCCATTTGCGGACGAAGGGCAGGCGGTAGGAAAAGTCGAAGGAGCCGAAACGGGCGCCCGGATCCGAGCGGGTATTTTTCACGTTTGGCTGCGCCGCGGAAAGGCTGAAAAAGCTCTTCAGAAAGGTGTGCAGCGTGACCGGCGAATGCCCCTCGCCGCCGAACATCGCGGTGCGTTCGAACCCTAGTTCAAGGTTTGAGGTGGGTCTCAGATTGATCTTTTCGATATGGACCCAGGGGTTGCCGGGATTGATCACGTTTTGCACGGCAGAGGAGGGGTGAGCAATGTAGGCGGGATTGGGGACGAGAGTGTGCCCCTGCAGCTCGCCGATCAGAAACTCGTAGCGGAAAGGCCCGGTGAGCCGCGAGAGCAGCGGCACGTACAGCGGCTCGATGC
>JAJZNH010000375.1 GCA_021811745.1 Acidobacteriota bacterium | reverse complement strand
ATCGTCATATCGTGATATGTTGATATGTAGCAGAATTCCTTCATGGCGTCAATTGTCAAAACTCTGCGCGTGGTGGCTGATCCCAGTCGGCTGCGTATCCTGTTGCTTCTAAAAGGAGAAGAACTCTCCGTCGCCGAGCTGCAGGAGATTCTAGGCATGGGCCAGAGCACGATCTCGACGCATCTCTCGCAGCTCAAGCAGGTGGGATTGGTTGAGGATCGCCGCACCGGCAAGCACAGCCTATACCGCCTTGCTATTCCTGCGGGGGACGGACCGCTGGACGAAATCATTACGCGCTCTGCAAAGGAGATCGCGGAGGCCAACTCGGATCAGGTAGCCATGCGCCGCGTATTGCGCAAGCGCCAGGATAAGACTCGCGCATTTTTTGACAGTGTGGCTGGTCGCCTGGGCAAGGATTACGTTCCCGGCAAATCATGGAAAAGCCTGGCTGAAGCATTGCTGCGCCTGATGCCCCCGCTCATCGTCGCCGATCTGGGCGCGGGCGAGGGCGCCTTTGCTCTGCTGCTCGCACAGAGGGCGAAGAAGGTGATTGCTGTTGACAGCTCAGCCGGAATGATCGAGGTGGGCCGCGAGCAGGCCCTGCGCCACGGTGTGAAAAACATCGATTACCGGCTCGGCGACATGGAAGAACTGCCCATCGGTGACGCGGAAGTCGATCTCGTCTTCTTCTCACAGTCGCTGCACCACGCGCTGCACCCCGATCGCGCATTGGCTGAGGCTGTCCGGATCCTGGTGCCCAGCGGCCGCATCGCCATTCTCGATCTGGCGAAACATCGATTCGAGGAGGCGCGCGAGCTCTACGCCGACGAGTGGCTCGGCTTCAGCGAAGCAGAGCTGGAAATGATGCTCGAAAGAGCTGGCTTCAGCAATGTAAGCGCATCCATCGTCGACAAGGAGCCGGAGACTCCGCAGTTCCAGACGCTGCTGGCCGTCGGCAACAAGCCAGGCTGAAACCGTGCGCTATAAAGCCTTCTCCGCATCGAGCAGCTTGCGCTTGCGGTCCACGCCCCAGCGGTAGCCGGTGAGCGAGCCGCTGGCGCCCACCACGCGGTGGCACGGCACCAGCAGAGCAACCCGGTTGGTAGCGCAGGCGCGGGCCACGGCACGTGTGGCTTTTGTGTCGCCCAACTGGCGCGCCAACTCGCTGTAGCTGCGCGTTTGGCCGCGCGGAATCTGCCGGAGCGCCTGCCATACGCGCAGTTGGAAGGCCGTTCCGCGCAGATCCAGCGCCTCCGGCGCGGCCTGGTCCTGGACGCCAGCAGCGCTGCTGCGGACGCTCGCAACCGCCTTCTCGACCCACTTTGAAAGCGCCGAATCGCGGTGCAGCGTCGCCAGCGGGAACTCGGTGCGCAGGCTGGCTTGGGCCTCGGCGGCCGTGCCCGCCAGTGCCAGCCAGCACAGGCCACGCCCGGTCGCGCCCGCAATCATCCAGCCAAACGGCGAGCGCGCGATGCACCATCCAATGCGCTCGCCTCGGCCGCCTTGGGCAAAACGGGCGGGCGTCATGCCTAGCGCCGCTCCTTCATAGGCCCGGCTCGACGAGCCAAACCCAGCCTCATAAATCGCGTCCGTCACGGCGCCCCCACGCTTGAGCGCTCCGCGCAGCCGGCCCGCCCGCAGCACGCGCTGGTATTGCAGCGGACTCACACCCATTGCCCGCTTGAAGATTCGCTGCACGGTAAAAGGACTAAGGTCGGTGATGCGACCAAGCTCCTTGAGGCTCACCATCCGGTCGAGGTGATCTTCAAGATGCGCCCGAATTTTGTCCAAAGGGCCACCCCACGCAGCGGCAATCGTAGGGTGGCAGCGCTCGCAGGGGCGGAATCCGGCGGCGATCGCCTCGCTCGCCGAGCGGAAGAAGCGCACATTGGCTCGCAATGGTCTGCGGCTGGCGCAGCCTGGCCGGCAGAAGACGCCGGTTGTCGTGACTCCATAGAAAAATGCGGCTTTCACGTCGCGAGTAAGCACCTGCCTCCAGGCGGCTTCGGCATCGAATGCTGAAGGCGGCGCCGCGCATGGACCGGCTGCTCTGTTCCTTACATCGACAGTTGCGATATGTGGGCTGCTGCTCATGGATTCCATCGTCGCCGATCTTCGGCGTGGAGGCTATCCGATTCTTGCGCGCAATTCGGAATGATGCGGAGTGAGTCGATCACGGAATTGCCGGAGAACTCGGCCTCGCAATGCGCAACCAGAGGTTTCATTCCTACATGCACGACTCGGGAGCTAGATGCTAGAAGCTTGCTCTTTCAGCATCGCCTCCGCCCTTGCCAGATCCTCCTCCGTATCCACGCCGATGGTATCGCACGGCGCTTCAGCCACATAGATTGCGATGCCGTTTTCGAGCAGCCGCAACTGCTCCAGCCGTTCCAGCTTTTCCAGCGGCGAGGGCGGGAGCGCGGCAAACCGCTCCAGCGCGGCCTTGCGGTAGGCATAGATTCCCAGGTGCTTGCGGTAGCCGGTAAAGCCCGTGGCGTCGCGGTCGAAGGGAATCGTGGCCCGCGAAAAATAGAGCGCGCGGCCATCGAGCGCCGTAACTACCTTCACCGCGTTGGGATTGGCGAATTCCTCTGGCGGGCAGTGCACCGCCAGTGTGGAAACTTCCACCTCCGGCCGCTCAAAAAGCGTAAGCAGCGGCCGGAAAAACTCCGGCGTCAACGTCGGTTCGTCGCCCTGAATATTGACGTAAATGTCGGCATCGATCTGCCTTGCCACTTCCCTCACCCGGTCCGACCCGCTTGGGCATGTAGGCGAGGTCATCGCCACGGGAATCGCGCGCTCCCGGCACGCCTCGGCCACTTCGCCGGAATCGGTAGCTACCACGACAGGGTCCATCAGCCCACTGGTGGCGGCCGCGCGCCACACCCACTCCACCATGGGCCGACCCGCAATCGGGCGCAGGACCTTGCGGCTGAGCCGCGTTGAGCCAAGCCGCGCCGGAATCACACCGGCAATTCGGAACGTACTCATGCTGCCGAGTTTACAGGACCGGCACGATGGAATTCATCCTTCCCTGGCCTGCCGTGCCCCGGCAAATTTCCTCCGCGGGTCCACGTTCGAG
>JAJZNH010000237.1 GCA_021811745.1 Acidobacteriota bacterium | reverse complement strand
TGAAGGCCGAGGTGCTCGCGTCGGGCCTGTCGATTTCGCAGCTCGTCACAACCGCGTGGGCGTCGGCTGCGACCTTCCGCGGCAGTGACAAGCGTGGCGGCGCCAATGGAGCGCGCATCCGGCTTGTGCCGCAGAAGGATTGGGAGGTGAACCAGCCGGCCGAACTGGCCAAGGTGCTTTCGAAGCTGGAAGCCATCCAGAAAAAGTTCAATGGTGCGCAGACCGGCGGCAAAAAAGTCTCGCTGGCCGACCTGATCGTGCTTGCGGGCTGCGCGGCTATCGAGGCCGCGGCGAAGAAGGCGGGCCACGACCTAAAGGTTCCCTTTGCGCGGGGCCGCGCGGACGCCGTGCAGGAGCAAACCGATGCGACGTCGTTCGCGGTGCTGGAGCCGATGGCGGACGGGTTCCGCAATTACGTCCGCAAGGGACTGGAAGAATGCGCCCCCTACATGCTGCTGGACAAGGCACAACTGCTGACCCTCACCGCTCCGGAGATGACAGTCCTGATTGGCGGCATGCGCGCCTTGGGCGCGAACTTCGGGCAGTCGCCACACGGCGTCTTTACCAAACGGCCCGGGACTCTGACCAATGATTTCTTCGTGAATCTGCTGGATATGGGTACAAACTGGCAGAAGTCGAAGACGTCTGAGGGCGTATTGGAGGGGCGTGACCGGAAGACCGGCGAGATCAAGTGGACAGGCACTGTGGTTGACCTCGTCTTTGGCTCAAACTCCCAGCTCCGCGCCGTTGCCGAGGTATACGCAAGCAGCGATGGGCAGCAAGCCTTTGTGCAGGACTTCGCGGCTGCCTGGGCCAAGGTGATGAACCTGGATCGCTTCGACCTTGCCTGATCCCGGAGGATAGGAAAAGGCCGAATACAACGTTCCCGCGGGCTGTTCATCCGTTCCTGATGAGAGACGCAGAGGTTGTCAGAAACCTCTGCGGCAAATTCAGGAAAACGGATGAGCAGCCTGGAAGGAACAGTGCCTCGCAACCTTCTGTTTCACCGGGTTCATCGCTCAGCTTTCCGGATGAACTTTCTCGAGTTGCACACGCGGCGGAGTTCATCGTATCCGCGCCTTTCGCTTCGCATCGGTATCCATCCGAGCGCGCAAATCTGAGACCCTCCAATAAGCTCCGGGCAGACTCTGGAGTAGCCATGTGCTCCAGCCGAATCAGCATTTCAAGACCAGGAGCCAACCGCGCTACACTTACAACTTCATCCAAATTCGCATGGGAAAGGGACAACTTGAACACTGGCGCGAATGTTCTGTTGCAAACCCTGCTTGCCAATGGCATCGACACCTGCTTTATGAATCCGGGGACGTCGGAGATGCACTTTGTTTCGGCGCTTGACCGGGTCCGCGAAATGCGCGGCGTATTGTGTCTCTTTGAGGGCGTTTGCTCGGGTGCGGCGGATGGTTATGCGCGAGTGCTGGGCAAGCCCGCGGCAACACTTCTGCACCTGGGGCCGGGACTGGGCAATGCGTTGGCGAATTTTCATAACGCCCGCAAGGCTCACTCGCCTGTGGTGAGCATTGTCGGTGAGCATTCGCTCATGCATCTGAGGTATGACGCCCCTTTAAGCGCCAATATCGAAACGTTTGCCCGCACAGTCTCGGAGCACGTGCGGACTTGCAGGAAACCGCACGAAATCGGCGCAGATGTTTCGGTGACAATTGCAGATGCGATCCAACCACCCGGTCAGGTGGCGATGCTGATCGTGCCGGCGGATCTTTCGTGGTCGGCCGCAGAGGGTGTGGGACCGGTAATCGCGAAGCCCGAGCGGCGGGTTGCATCGAGCGATGTGGTGCGGCGTGTTGCCGGCCTGGCGCGCAATCCGCGCACTGCCCTGCTCCTGGGTGGATCGGCGTTGAATCCCCGCGGCCTGGATGCCGCGGCCCGTCTCTCCGCCGCCACCGGGGTGCGGGTCTACATGGCGAGAAACGTTGCCAGGATCTGGTCAGGGCGCGGCCGTTTTCAGCCCCGCCAGATTCCCTATTTTCCTGAGCCCGCCATCGAGATGCTGCGCGATCTTGAGAACCTGATCCTGGTGGAAGCCAAGCCTCCGGTGTCGTTCTTCGGCTATCCGGGGATCCGGGGATGGCTGGCTCCGGAGAACTGTGCGATCTCGCTGCTCGCCGATCTCGATCAAGATGGTCCTGCTTCGCTGGAGGCTCTCGCGGAGCATTGCGGCGCCGCCAGCGCTGCTCCCGGCTTCGGATATAAGCCGGTTACCGTTCCTGACGATGGTCCACTGACACTGGATGGCATCGGGCGTGTGATTGCCATCCATCTTCCGGAAGACGCATTGGTTTCTGAAGAGATGGTCTCATCGAGCGAGCCTGTACTGGCGCATTTGGCGAATGCCGCGCGGCACGAGCGGTTGCCGGTGACGGGGGGCTCGATTGGGCAGGCCCTGCCGGTCGCGGTGGGAGCAGCCGTGGCGTGTCCGGACCGGAAAGTGCTGGCGCTCGAAGCCGATGGCAGCGGCATGTACACACTGCAGGCGCTGTGGACCATGGCGCGCGAGAATCTGAATGTTCTTACTGTCATCTTTGCCAATCGCCGCTACCGGATTCTGGATATTGAAATGCGGCGCACCGGAGCGGACGGCTTCGGAGAGATCGCCAACAACATGATCGATATCGGGCGGCCTGATCTGGATTGGGTCAGTTTGGCAAAGGGTATGGGTGTTTCGGCCACGCGGGCAGCCACGATCGCGGAATTCCAGGCGCAGTTCCGCGACGCGGTTGGCGCGAACGGTCCGAGGCTGATTGAAGCCGTAGTGCAGTAAGATCCGGGCTCGGCTCTTGCCGCTTCCTGGAGGGCGTAGCCCGTTCTCTATTCCCTATTCCCTGTTCGCTATTCCCTATCTAGCAATTCACTCCGCTGGCCAGGAACCCGCCATCCACGGCGAGCACCGCGCCGTTTACGAAGGAGGCCGCCTCTGACGCGAGGAAGACCGCCGGGCCAACCAACTCGCGCGCATTGCCAAACCGGTGCATCGGCGTACGCAGAAGGAGTTCGTCGCCGCGCGGCGTTCCCTGAATCAAAGGGATATTCAACGCGGTGGGAAAGACGC